>JAUVAM010000172.1 GCA_030591745.1 Deltaproteobacteria bacterium | reverse complement strand
GAACGTCATCGACTCCATGGAATTCCTGCTTTCCAAGGTGAGCCGCACGGAAACCAACCAGGAATTTTTGGATTCCATGAATCAGTAGAGGGGCTGAAAGCGCTTGACAAGTATCCGGCGCTAAGTAAAATGGTTCGCCCGTCAGCCCTTGTGGGGCTGATCCAGTTGTTTTTGTCTGAATGCAGATCGGAATTGAGGTTGTTATCATGAAGGAAAAAATCCATCCCAAGTACGAAAAGGCCACTGTTTCGTGTGCCTGTGGCAACGAGATCGAAACCCGCTCGACCCGCGGTAGCTTCAGAGTGGATATTTGCTCCAACTGCCATCCTTTTTTCACAGGCAAGCAAAAGTTGGTCGACAGCGCTGGACGCGTTGAGCGCTTCCGTCGCAAGTATGGCTTGAGCGACAAGAACGCAAAGTCGGAATCTTAGTGACTCGCCATCGGGACGCGATCATCTCTGGATGACGCGACCTGGCGGGGACAATTTTATCCATCAGCCCGCCGGATCTGACATTCGGCGGGCTTTTTTTGTTTTGGAGGTCGCGTGAGCAACAGCATGAAGGTGGGTGGTCAGGCGGTGATGGAGGGCGTGATGATGCGCTCACCCAATTCTTTCGCCGTGGCCGTGCGCAGAAGCAGCGGTGAGATCGTGGTGCGTGAGGCCCAGTGGAAGCCCTTGCTGGCTGGCTGGCGAATTCTGCGGTGGCCCTTTTTGCGTGGCACCCTTGTCTTGCTTGAGTCTTTGATCAACGGCATCTCGGCTTTGAACTTTTCGGCTCGTATCGCCATGGCCGATTTGGAAAAAGAAGAGGCTGCATCCGAACAGGCCGAGGACTTAGACGTATTGGAGGAAGCCAACAAGGAGGTTTCCGATTGGTTGATCTGGGGGACCGTGATCTTCTCTTTGGGTCTGGGCATCGCCCTCTTTATCGCATTACCCCACCTGGTTGTTTGGGGTGCCAGCCAACTTCTGGGCTATGAGCTGACCGTAGAGCATGTGACTTTTCATGCCATCGTCGGCGTGGTGAAGCTGGGGGTCTTTTTGGGCTATATCTCTCTGATCTCCCTGATGGAAGACGTCAAAAGGGTCTTTCAATTCCACGGGGCCGAGCACCAATCGATTTACACTTTCGAGGCCGGCGAGCCTTTGACCGTTGAGGCAGCCCGTGAGCACAGCCCTCTGCATCCCCGTTGCGGCACCACCTTTTTGATCATGGTTATTTTGCTGTCCATTATGGTTTTCGCTCTGGTCTTCCCCTTTTTGATTTGGTTGCTTGGTGAGCCCACGGGCATTGCCTGGTTGGATCAAGTTATCTACATTCTGACGAAGCTGCCGCTCTTGTTTCCCATCGCCGGTTTGGCCTATGAGTTCCAGCGTTTGACCAGCCGTTTCTTGGATCGAGGCTGGGCTCGGGGTCTGGCCTGGCCCGGTATGTTCGTGCAGCGCTTGACCACCCGACCGCCTGACGACGACCAACTGGAGGTGGCTTTGACCTCGCTGCGCAAGGCTCTTTGGCGCGAGCGAGTGGGTGCTGATGAGGGTGAGACAGAGCCCAAGGTTGAGGTTTTTGCCGATTACCAGGCCGCGGTCGAAGGGCTTGGCGACCCTTCTTGACGACGAGCCGGGAGTGAAGCCGTGTTTTCCAAGCTGAGAGAAGTTGAAGAGCGATACGAACTCTTGTCGAAAAAGCTGGAGGACCCGAGCATCTATGGGGATCCGGCCAGGCTGCTGAAGGTGTCACGGGAGCGCAAAGGGCTTGAAGACGTGGTGGTTACGTACCGGGAATACCGTCGTGTCGACCAGGAAATAGAGGGCAACCGAGAGCTTCTGCGGGGAGAGGACAAGGAGCTGGCCGAGATGGCGGCGATGGAGCTGCCGGACTTAGAGGAGCAAAAGGAGCGCCTGGTGCAGGAACTCAAACTGCTTCTGGTGCCCAAAGATCCACTGGACGAAAAAAACATTCTCTTGGAGATTCGTGCCGGCACGGGCGGCGAGGAGGCGGCCCTTTTCGCGGCGGACCTTTTCCGCATGTATGGGCGCTATGCAGAAGAGAAGGGTTGGAAGGTGGAGCTGATGAGCGAGAGCCAGGCTTCCGCCGGTGGCTTCAAGGAAGTGGTGGTTCTTCTCAGCGGCGATCGCGTGTACAGCTCCATGAAGTTTGAAGGTGGTGTGCATCGGGTCCAGCGGGTGCCGACGACGGAGAGTCAGGGCCGCATCCATACTTCCACCGTGACCGTCGCCATCATGCCCGAGGCGGAGGAGGTGGAGATGACCATCGAAGCCAAGGATTTGGAGATCCGGGTCTGTCGTGCCGGTGGCCCTGGCGGTCAGAGCGTGAACACCACCGATTCGGCCGTTCGGATTCTGCATGTACCCTCGGGTCTTGTGGTGCAATGCCAGGACGAGCGTTCTCAGATCAAGAACAAGGCCAAGGCCATGAAGGTTTTGCGCTCTCGTCTCTTGGAGAAAATGTTGGCCGAGCAACATGCCGAACGAAGTGCCGACCGGCGCTCCATGGTGGGCAGCGGTGACCGCGCTGAGAAAATACGCACCTACAATTTTCCTCGGAATAGAGTGTCCGACCATCGAATCGGCCTCACCCTGCATAAGCTGGATCGGTTCATGGAAGGGGCCCTGGATGAGATGTTGGACGCCTTGAAGGCTAATCACCAGGCCGAGGCCCTCAAGGGCAACGAGACGGAATGAGCTTGGGTCCGCTCAAGACATTGCTCGGCGTATTGGAGCGGGCGGAGGTTTTTTTCCAGGAACGCCTCGAGCTGGATCGTCCGGCGGCCCGACTTGACGCCCAGGTTTTGCTCGCCCACGTCTTAGGCTGCGACCGGCTGCAACTTTACATTCAGCACGATCGTCCCCTGGTGGAAGAGGAGCTTTCGGCTTATCGCGAGTTGGTCCGAAGACGTGCCATGCATGAACCCGTGGCCTACTTGCTCGGGCAGCGAGAGTTTTGGTCCCTGCCCATCAAGGTCGACGGCCGGGTGCTGATTCCGCGTCCGGATTCGGAGAGTATCGTGGAATTGGCCTTGGAATTGATGAGGGGTCGGGCACCAAGTCGATTTGCGGATGTGGGTACGGGTTCAGGGGCGCTGGCCTGTGCCTTGGCCCATGAGTTTCCGGCAGCACGAGGTGTCGCCTTAGACCTGGATGAAGCCGCGCTTGACCTGGCCCGTGAAAATTTGAAGGCCTTGGGTTTTGACGAGCGGATTGAAATTCGGCACGGCGATCTTCTCTCTTCTTTGAAGGAGCCTGTGGATTTGCTGGTGGCCAACTTGCCATACATTCCCACCGGAGAATTGGAGCAACTGGATTTGGATATCCGAGGCTTCGAGCCCATGCGGGCGCTGGATGGGGGAATGGATGGCCTGGCGCTCATCCAGCGGATGGTGGGTGACTTGGGCCGGGTTTTGGCTCCTGGTGCCTGGGCCCTGTTGGAGGTGGGCGCGGGCCAGGCGGAGGCGGTGGAAAAGACAATGCTGCAGGCGGGGCTCGGTGAGATTCGGCGTCAGAAGGATTTGGGCGGCATCGAACGAGTGGTGGCGGGGCGCTTGCCGGAAGGCTGAAGGAGGCTGGCTGATGCAGAAGATTTTGATCGATGGAGGGCTTCGTCTTTCGGGCAAAGTGAAAGTTTCTGGTGCCAAGAACGCAGCCTTGCCTTTGTTGATGGCCAGCATTTTGGTTCCGGGAGAGCATGTCCTTCGCAACGTGCCGGATCTTGTCGACGTGCGAACCACCCTCAAGCTCTTGGGTGTTTTGGGTGTGGATAGTGAAATGAAGCGCGGCCGCGTTCGGCTATCTTCTCAAGAAATTTCTTGTTTTGAGGCACCTTATGATCTGGTGCGCACCATGCGTGCGAGCGTGTTGTGTTTGGGACCCTTGGTGGGGCGTTACGGCCGCGCTCGGGTTTCCTTGCCGGGGGGATGCGCCATCGGTGCTCGCCCGGTGGACCAGCATCTCAAGGGCCTGGAGCGCCTGGGTGCCAAGGTGACCTTGGCCAACGGGTATATCGAGGCCACCGCACGTCGGCTTCGTGGGGCCACCATCGTGCTGGATCTACCCACCGTGACCGGTACGGAAAATCTTATGACCGCCGCGGTTTTGGCGCGTGGGACCACGATTCTGCGCAACGTCGCGCGGGAACCCGAGGTGGTACAACTTGCCGAGGTGCTTAACTCCATGGGCGCACGGATCCAGGGTGCGGGCACGGAGACCCTGGAGATCGAGGGTGTGGATGATCTGCAGCCCATGGTTTGTCAGGTCATCCCGGATCGCATTGAGGCCGGCACCCTGATGTTGGCGGCCGCCATGACTCGCGGTGACGTCTTGGTGACCGGTGTTGTGCCCAAGCACATGAGCGCACTGCTCGCTAAGCTAAACGACGTGGGTGTGCAAGTGAACGAGCAGGACGGGGGCTTGCGGGTACAGGCTTCTGATCGCCCCAGGTCTGTAGATATTGAAACCCATCCCCATCCTGGTTTCCCTACCGACATGCAGGCGCAGTTCATGGCTTTGATGACGTTGGCCGAAGGCACTTCGGTCATCTCGGAGCGCATTTTTGAAAATCGTTTTATGCATGTGTCCGAACTCAAGCGCATGGGCGCGCGCATCAAAGTAGATGGGGGACGGGCCATCGTGCGGGGTGTGCGAGGCTTGAGCGCGGCCCCGGTGATGGCCACCGACTTGCGGGCCTCGGCCAGCCTGGTCCTGGCTGGATTGGTGGCCAAGGGGCGAACCGAAGTTCGAAGAGTATACCATTTGGATAGAGGCTATGAGCGTTTGGATAAGAAGTTACGTAAGCTTGGGGCTCGTATCAGGCGCGCCAAAATGCGCCCTCCAAGAACGATCAAGTAGACCGGTTAGCCTGGACCGCCGGATTCCAAGAGCATCTTTTTGATATGCTCCGCCAGGATCTGAGAGCCGTCACCTTCCATTCGTACGATTCGAATTTCTAAGCCGGTATCCCCATCTTGAATGCCGCGATCTTCAGCCTGGGTGGCGTTGAGCATGCGCCACACTTCGGCATGGGCCACCACGGCTTGTTCCTCGACATCGAAACGAACGGTCAGTTGCGTACCCCGATCCAGGCTGGCGTCCGTGGGTACGAACAGGCCCCCGGGCGAAACAAACATTTTCTGGAAGCGATAGGTTTTGCGCGGTGCCTCGATCTGCACGGCCACGTCCAACTGAGTCCATTTCTCACGCCGAATACCCATGCGAACTCCTTTGTCAGGGATTTCAAAGTACACGCTCTCTGCGACGGCGTCAAGAAAGCGGCCAGCTCCAGGGGAAAGCGCGACATCACTGCCCCGCCCTGTGTATTCCGGGTTACAGTTGATCTGCCCGGGAGACAACATCTGAGAATGCAGGATTTCGGAAAGTCCGCCTAAGCACCTGAATCTAAAAGGTTGACAAAAAGACTCAGGAGATGGGCGAAAAGTGTCACTTTGGAATACATGGTGTGCTTGGTTTTTTCTGTCCTGGGTATCCTAATCAAACCAAGAGCTTGCGGCTGTGACTTTGTTTTACGACGCAGAGCGTCAAAGGTTGGCCCGCTTCTTGCTCTACTTTGCCCTGTCAGGACAGGAAGTCGGCCCCCTGCCTGAGGAAGCAATAGACCCGGCCGGAGGTTTGGTGAGAGATGAAGCTAAGCAAAATGATGACTTCTGAACGTTTTGGCGCGCTGGGCGGTCTGGTTTGGGCCATTCCTGCTGTATGTTTTTTGTTGGCCTTGTTCGCCGTGACCAGCATGCCCACAGCCCATGACGATTCTTCCCTTCGTTTGTCCTCTTCCGGGGTGCAGGATATCGTGTTGTTGTCCGGACCCCAGGACGTCGAAGGCCTGGCTGAAAATTTTGATCCCGAGCGCTGCTTGAATGAAATTCGAGACAGGATGCAGATCGATGGCGTTCGCCAGGTCCTGGGTCGTGTCGCCTATCGCATGGATCCCGAAAAGCGAAATGTGTTGGCCCGGCAGTTGGTGGATGAAGGCAAACGCACGGGTATCGACCCCTTGTTTTTGGCCGCGGTCATCCGGGTGGAGAGTGCCTTTTCGCCGTCGGCCGTTTCCAATCGCGGTGCACGAGGGCTGATGCAGGTGATGCCATTGACGGGTGAGGAGCTGGCGCAACGCATGGGTATGGATTGGCGTGGCCCGCAGCAGCTTCATGACCCGGAGACCAACGTACGTTTGGGCGTGACCTATTTGCGGCGCCTGTTGGATTATTACGATGGCAATTACAAGTTTGCCTTGACCGCCTACAACCGGGGTCCTGGCTCGGTGCGCCATATCGTGGCTCGTCATGGTAACCTGAGCTCCGAGTACACGGGCTACTTTCGTAAGATTCAATCCATTTACAAAGGTTACCTGCGCGAAGTAGGCGGCCCGGTGGCGACCCTCTAGAGAACCTCTTCTGTTTGACAGATTCCAGACTTCTTCATACTGTTCATCCCATCGTTTTGGTTTTTTGGAACGTCGTTGTTCCTTATTCCGTTGGGAGAAGATCATGAAACGCCTTGTCTCCGTGATGCTGCTTGGTTTGCTCTTGTCTGCATGCGGTGGTGCTACTCGAGCGCTACTCCATGAAAACGACATGGCCAAGATTTTCCCTTGGCCCAGAGGCGAAGAGCAGGTCCAGGTTCGGGTCAAGGCCGAGACCACCATGGCCAATATGTGTTTCTTTTTTGGTTCCTTTGAAACGGTGACCGTCGACAAAGATACGACTTTCTATATGGAAGATGAGAGGGGTCGCAAGTTTGCTTATACGCCGAGCCTATCGCCCATCCGGCGCTTGTCGCGCTTGAAGCAGGCAGAGATTCGTTGGCCCCATGAGATAGGTGAAGAAGAAGGAGAAGAGGGAGTAGGAGAAGGCGGCAAGCCAGATTCCAGTAAGCCAGATTCCAGTTAGAACGCGGCACCCGAAAAATCCGATGCGAAAGCCTCTGCTGATTGACGGCCTGCAAATTGACAGCCCGTTGGCCGGCATGAGAAGGTGTCAGCCATCGGCGGGGGTCGATGGAGCCTGGACATGGGTCTTCTTCGCACCATTTTTTACTGTCTTCGGCTTCGTCGCCATGACAAGCAAAGTCTAGCTCGGATCGAAGAGCAGCAGGCCCTTCGCCTGCGAGAGTTGGTGCGCTTCGCCAAAAAGCGCTCTCCTTACTATCGTGATCTTTACGAAAACGTGGATCCGGACGGCCCAGGTTTTTCCTTGCGGGATTTGCCCACAACGAACAAGTCCGAACTCATGACCCGTTTCGATGAAGTGGTCACCGATCCCAGCTTGAAAATGGACGCCATCATGGATTGGACGCGGGATCCGGGACAGGTCGGGCGGTGGTACCTCCGGCGTTTCGTTCCCACCTTGACTTCCGGCACCACGGGCGCGCCGGGCTTGTTTGTCTTTAACCGGAAGGAGTGGGACTGGATCCAGGCATTGAGCGTG
>JAUVAM010000282.1 GCA_030591745.1 Deltaproteobacteria bacterium | reverse complement strand
TAATGGCTTGGTGTGGTTTTTTCTGGGATTGTTGGCGGGGCCGATTCAGGCAGATCAGGGGCTAAGTCCATCCAAACAGGCGCTTGTTCGGCAACTTAAGCCTTTCTGGGGCACTCTTCGGGCCGACAGCCCCAGGCCTTTGATCGTACTGCATGCGGCTTGCTCGGGGGATCTTCGGCGAAGCCAGGGCATGGGCGAGGATTTCGAGCAAGCCCTGGAGGCGGCGTTGCAGGCTTGGCAGGGTCTCTTGCCAAGCTGCGGATTGTTTGCCGAGGTGCACACAAAAAATCGTGGTGTCGTGACGGTGGCAGGCTTGCGACAGGTGCTGCAGTCACAGCCTTTTCGCCCCTATGTTTATGCCATGCATTTTGTGCGAGATGAGCGGACATTGACCCCCATTGATTTTATTCGTCATCCGGTGCCTGCGCATTTGTTTGGGGATCCCGGGGGCGAGTTGGCCTGGCGGTTTTCTCTTCAGGATGCTTCGGCCAAGGTGCCGGCGGATGAGATCCAGGTGGCCATCGTCGAGGTGGCTTCTTTTTTGTTGAGGGGAGGCCAAGTCAAGCCTGCCCGGTACCACCGGACCCGAACGAAAAATTTAGACGAGATCGATATCCTGCGGGCCATCGAGAGTGCCGGGGACTGGCTGGTCCAGGAGCCCTGGGGGGCGATCGGCTGTTTTCCATACAGCTACGAACCGGCTCAGGACCGCTTCGATGACGAAGGCTACAATCTTTTGCGGCACCTGGGTGTGGTTTGGTCTTTGTTGCAGGCCCATGAGGCGACGGGACGGATGGATTTTCTTCGACGCGCGGAGGACGGTCTGCGCTGGATCGAGCAGTTCGGCCGAATCGAATCCACCTCGGTGGGGCCTGCCAGGTTCTTGGTCGAACCCTTAAGTGGCAAGGCCAAACTGGGCGGGACGGCACTTTGGCTGCTGGCTTTGGTTGAGCACGCCGAGCTGACGGCGTCGGATGAGTACGCGAGCACCATCCGCGAGTTGGTGTTGCATCTGCTGCGTTCACAAGATCCGACCAATGGACACTTTGCGAGTTTTACCATGGGGCCGGGGCTTGCGCCTTTGTCGGGCCCGTCTGAGTACTATCCGCCTCAGGCCCTATTTGCCCTCATGCGAGCCAAGGCTTGGGTCGATGATTTGCC
Source organism: Deltaproteobacteria bacterium (assembly GCA_030591745.1). Next base: position 4,688 of record JAUVAM010000282.1, on the reverse strand, counting down.
AATCTGCCAGCGGGCGGTCATGGGCATGCGCCACTTGTTGAAAAAGCAGTCCCGGACGCTGCCCGAGAACGAAACCCACTTCGTCAACCAGTGGACCGTTTACGCGGTGGGGCAGATTCGGCAGCACTGCGGTGTGCATGAGTTTGACTGGTTTTGGGCGCGCGAGATGGACCACATGGAGGCCTCGGAGGTTAAGGAAGCCAGGGATCCCATCCTGGCCGGCGCTCAACAAGTGGGTCCCGTCACCTTTGACCCCAACCCCACTCGCCTGGAGGCCCTGTCGACCATGTGCGCGTCGTATCGCGCCACAGGCCGGCAGGAGATGGTGGCTCGATGCGCTCCGCTTGTAGAACGAGCGCTGGCCTTGCAGCTCAGTGTGCAGAATGGTCCGGAGAACGACTGGGTTTGGCCCCACCCCCAGCGCGCTGCCGGTGGTTTCGCCAGGACGATGAAGGACGAGACCCTCCGTATGGATATCGTGCAGCACAATCTCTCGGCCCTGGTGCTGGCCATGGATTTCCTGAGTTGGAATGCCCTGGCTGTCGAGCCCCAGACTCTCAAGGCAAAAGCGCCGGACCGCGCTCTGGATGATTGGCTCATGCGCTGGTCAGCAGACCAGACTTGGGGTGTGGCCAAGGTTTCAGAGCGCGCCCCGAGGCCACAGATCGTTCGGTCAGCCGAGTTGACGGCTCGCTATTTGAAAAAGCAACAGCGACCTTCCGGGGATTTCGAATACCTCTACAACATGTTCTTGCATCAACCTGGCGTGCAGGAACATGCCGTTCGACAGGCGGGGGCACTATGGGCTTTGGCGCGATTGACAGCATGGCGTCCCAATGCCGCAGACAAAGAAGCCCTTGCTCGTGGACTGGATTTCTACCTGACGCATCTGAGGACCGGGCCCATGCCGGGGACGCTTTTGTTGAACAAGCCAGGCGAGCCTGTGCTCAAGATAGGCGCACAAGCCCTCCTGATTCTGGCATTGGCCGATACCTTGGATTCCAAGATACCCCTCGATAAGTCGCGTCGCGAGCGTTTGGAACATGCACTGGCCGGTCTCATGAATGGTCTTTGGTGGGCACAAAGGAGAGACGGTCACTTCGCCGACCAAGTGCATTTGCTTTCGGTCGTTCCCTCGGATGTCACCTCACCTTACGCGGATGGCGAGGCGCTTCTGGCCTTGAGTCGTGGCGCTGTGGTGCTGAAGCGAAAGGCATGGGCCAAACGCTTGCGCAGCACGGCCCTGAGGATGATGGATGCCTATTCTCGCCGGGCCTGGGCGGTGGATCCGGACTCCGACGACACCAAGGGTTTTTATCAGTGGGGCAGCATGGCTTTTGATGTGCTCGGGCAGGCGGGGTGGATGAAGCGGGAGGAGGCTGACCGTTTCATCCTGGCCTTGGCCTGGTGGCAGCTGCATATTCATCGATTGCTGGAGCGCAAGGGCAATATTGCCTACGCCATTGAGGGTTTGGTTTTGGCGCTGCCTGCGGCCCGCAGGAAAAAACTGGAGCCGGCGGTGAAATCCCTGGAGGCCGCATTGGAGATTGGGGTGCTCCGCCTGCTTCGGCTTCAGGTTTCTGGGCCGCGTTACAAAGACAACCCCTTCTTGGCCAATCTGGGGCGAGTGGACCCACGGGCGGTAGGTGGCGTTCTCAGGCAACAGAAGGGCGGGTTGATTCGAGTGGACATGGTGCAGCATCACGCTTTGGCTCTACTGGGATATTTGAGGTTGGCGTTTCTTGAGGAACAATAAGCGTCTGCCGTGTTATTATATCCAGATTGAAAGTGGGCCCAGATGAGGAGAAAATGAGTATGAAGTGCAGCCTGATGGCATCTTGGATGATTTTGGCACTGATGGTTCCTGGCAAGGCTTCATCCAGTCCAGACAGTACTTATGAGAAGCTGGATGTGTTCGCCCAGGTTTTGCAGTACATCCAGAACGGTTATGTCGACGAAGTAAAGAATCCAGAACTGCTCCATGGGGCGATTCGGGGCATGCTCAAAGAACTGGATCCCCACTCGGTGTTCATGTCCCCCGAGGAATTCAAGTCCATGCAGGAGGACACCTCCGGGGCTTTTGGTGGGGTCGGCTTGGAGATGGAGCGGCGCGACGATGAGCTGATTGTTGTGGCGCCCATCGACGACACGCCGGCGCACCGGGCGGGCATTCTGTCGGGTGATCGCATTGTCAAAATCGACGGCCAGGCCATCGACAAAATGGATGTGGGTGCGGCCAGTCGCTTGATCAAAGGAACCCCCGGTACCAAGGTTGTTCTGACCATCGATCGAGTCGAGTTCGAGCAGCCCAAGGATTTCGTGTTGATTCGGCAGCGCATCCGTCTGAATCCTATCGACAAATCGATGCCAATGCCGGGCTATGGCTTGATTCGCATCAAAGTATTTACTGAGCGAACCGAGCGCTATTTGAAGGAGGCCTTGGTTGAGTTGCGCAAGAAGGCGGGTGGGGAGATTAAGGGTTTGGTGTTGGATTTGCGCAACAACCCGGGTGGCTTATTGGAGCAGGCGGTGCGGGTGGGGGATCTATTTATTGCTGATGGTGTGCTTGTAGAGACCCGAGGTCGGGCGCGAAAGACCGAAAAAGAATATGCCCACAAGCGTGGTACGGAGCCGGCTTACCCCATGGTCTGCCTGGTCAATGGCGGCAGTGCTTCGGCCTCGGAGATTGTGGCCGGTGCCCTGCAAGATCACAATCGCTCTTTGATTATGGGTGTGCGTACATTCGGCAAGGGATCGGTGCAGACGATCATCGGCCTGAAGGACGGTTCCGGGCTGAAGCTGACCATCGCGCGCTACTACACACCCAACCATCGTTCTATCCAGGAAAAAGGCATTGCGCCGGACGTGGTGGTGCCCAAGACGGTTCCTTCTGGAGACAGTGAGATTCGCATCACCCGGGAGGTGGATCTGGAGGGGCATCTCAGAAACGAGAGCAAGGCTGATGCGTCCCGGCGAAAGCTGGAGGCCATCAGCGACTATCAGCTTCGGACCGCGTTGGTTTATTTGCGAGCCTGGGAGCGCTTCGGTAGAGGCGCTAAGGAGGCAAAAACCAAGCCATGAGCGGATCGCTGCCAAGATTGTTGGTGCACGCTTGCTGTGCGCCTTGCGCCACGGTGCCCTTGGCTCGTCTATTGGAACGCTACTCCCTGGCGTTTTATTTTTTTGGACCGAACATCCAACCGCAAGCTGAATACCAGCGACGACTGGACGAGATGCGCCGATTTTGTGATCTTGAGCAGGTGGCTTTGCTCGAGGCGGAATACGAACCGGAGATGTGGCGGCAAAGAATGGGTCCCTTCCTGCACCAGGCCGAAGGTAGTTTCACGGAGCGATGTCAGGGCTGCTATCGTTTGCGCATGGAGGGGACCGCTCGACGGGCCGTAGCTGATGGTTTTGATGCCTTCACCGTGACCCTGAGCTTGAGTCGCCACAAGAACTCCAAGGTATTGGCTGAGATCGGCCAGCAAGTGGGTCGGCAGTTTGGTGTAGAATATTTGGTGGAAGATTTTAAGAAACGCGATGGATTTAAGACATCGGTGCTCAGGTCGAAAGAGTTGGCCCTGTACCGACAGGACTACTGCGGTTGTCTGCCCAGTCTTCGGGAAGCCGAGATGCGCAGGCAACGCAAGTTGGCGGTGACGGGATGAGCTCGGTAGAACAGTTGCAAGCCTTGCGTGGCATGTTGATGGCCCTGGCTGGACGCCTGGAGTTGGACGATCCGGCCGTGGGACTGGTGGCCAGCATCCCCGTGGTCGGTGGTAGTTTCGTGCATCCCGTGAATCGGGAACCCGTCACCCAAATTCGGGTCTACGGCGCAGGTTCGGACAAGGTGAAAGTCGTCGAACCTCGCTTTATGCGATCTTTGCCTCTCGTGTCCATTTCGGGTTTGTTGGATGCTTCCCAGTTTTGTGGTCGCCTGGCCCAGTTGCTTGGGGAAAAGCTGGGGCAACTGGGGCAGGTGCGGGACAGGCTGACACCCATGGGTATCAAGATGGATCTGGAGCAGGATATTTTGCGTTTGCGTGGCCAGGTCAATATTGAAGGGCTGGATGTGGAGATTTACGCTGGCCGGCTTGATCAGCTCTGCGTGCTCGCCCTGGGTAGTCAGCGACTGGCGGGGCTCATCGAGGCAGGTGATCGCTTGCTGCCGCTTTCCGGGAACAGTGCGACGGATCTGGCCGGCCTGGGTCAACTCATCAAGCGTTTGGATGATCGGGTGCAGCAGATTACCCTGGCCGACATGGAGGCCTCTCTGGGTCTATTGGATGAGGTGGATGCACCTCCGCTCAGGCTCGATCCATCTCCGCTTGTCCCGCAGACTAAAGCAAGCCCTGAACAAAAGCCCGCCACGCCCCCCCGGCCCTTGCCGGCGGAAGAAGCGCCTCCGATCGGGTCTGGTGAAGCCGTTTCGGCCTTTGCTGCGCTGCCCATGCCGGAGCCTCCGCCAAGTCCGGTCATCGAGGAGGCTCCTCTGGCTGCGCCAGGATCTGGTTTTGCCCAAGGGGTCAGCGAGGTCATGGAGCTGACCGAGTTGGTGGAAGAGGTCGTGGAGCCACCCGCCGGCGCGGGCAGGGGCTCCATGGAGGAAATGCAAGGTCAGGCCACGGCATCCATACCGACACCGGCACCCATGCCTGCGGTGGATGTCCCTGCGGTGGATGTCCCTG
>JAUVAM010000390.1 GCA_030591745.1 Deltaproteobacteria bacterium | reverse complement strand
CATCCCAAGTGGCGTTCTGCTCGAAGCGGCAGTTGCGCAGCAGCGGCGCGGCGCGGCGGATATGCATGCCGCCTCCAAATTCCGCCCGGCCATTCGCGATGGTGAAACCATCCAGCACCAGGGCGTCGCCACAGATGTCATCACCGTTGCAAACCAGCACCCGGCTCGATTCGCCGCCGTCGAGCATGCTGGGGGGGGCCGTGAAATCCCGCTCTTCCAAGCTGACCTCATCGCCTGCAAAACCGCCGTAGATCTCCAGTCCGTCGGGCAAGTCGAAGGGGCCGGGGTATGTCCCCCCCTTGACCCAGACAACACAGGCGCCCTCGAGGGCGGCCTCCATGCCCGCGGGCAGGCTTTGTTTGGCCTGGGCCCAGGTCCGGCCATCGTTGGCGTCGAGCCCATCGACGCCATCGACAAAGACCCGGCAACAGCCGGCCCCGGCCCAAGCGACATCGCAAGCGCACATGCCTTCGGCGCAGGTCCCGTAGACATCGCCACAGTCTTCCACCTGCTCCTCCAGGTGGTCACAGGAGTCGTAGTTGTGTACGTCGCCGGAGTTGGGGTCGCAGGCCTGATAGACCTCGGGCACACAACAAGTGTCATCTTCTTCGTGGCATGCCTCCAAAGCGTCGCAAGGTTCGCCCTGGTGGATCTGGCACTGGCCGGCGTCGCAGAAATCCTGACCGTTGCAGAACAAGCCATCGTCGCAGGTGACTCCATCCAAGGCCGTCCAGTTGGCAGGATCGGTGGCCAGGTCACATTGCTGACAGTCGTTGGCCGGATCGAAAAAGCCATCGGGCACGCACAGGCCGTCGATCTCACAACCTTCGCAGAGGGTCACGCAGGTGTCATTGGAGGGATCGCAGAGCTGACCTTCGCCGCAGGCGGGCGTGCCCGCCACGCAGGCCTCCGCGTCTTCGTCGCAGGCCTCGTCGCCGTTGCAAGCGATGCCGTCCGTGCAATCCATGGGACTGCCGGAGCAAGACCCGCCAGAGCACACATCTTCCACGGTGCAGAACAACCCGTCATCACAGTTTGCCCCGTCAGCATCGGTCCAGGCACTGCTCGAGGCCGCCACATCGCAGCGCTGGCAAGGGTTGGCCGGGTTGGCGAAGCCGTCAGGCACACACTGGCCATCGATCCCACAGCCCTCGCAAAGCGCCACGCAGGTGTCGGTGGCGGGATCACAGAGCTGAGCCTCGCTGCAAGTGGGCGTGCCCGCCACGCAGACATCCGCGTCTTCGTCGCAGATCTCGTCGCCGTTGCAGCCGATGCCGTCCGCGCAGTCCCGCGCCGTGCCAAGGCACACGCCGCCCGAACAGCTGTCATCAACGGAGCAGAAGTCCCCGTCATCGCAGGCCGCCCCGTCAGCATCCGTCCAGTCAGCATCCGTCCCGTCGGTGGCTGCCAGCGCCGGATCGCAGTGCTGACATGCATTATCCGGGTTGACGAAGCCATCGGGCACGCAGATGGCATCGATGAGGCATCCCTGCTCGCAGTCGGGGCCTGTTTCTCCACCACAGGCAAAGAGGCTGAAGGCAAGAAGAATGATGGCAGACGAAATGCCCAGGACGCGCATGACTCTCTCCAATTCGGTTGGCTTGACTATGATCTACGATCTACTTAATTTCCGAGTCAAAGGCAACGGTCTCAGACCGCCCAACCTTTTTCCATCGGCTCCGTAGAACAGAGTTATGCCCCCAATACACAAGGTGCCAGCCACTTAGTTCCTGGCTTCTTCGAAGGCGTTGGCGCCGACATGACCTGGTCGTCGCCCTGAGAAAAATCAACAAGAACGATAATTTCTGAGATATGTTCAGGCGGGTTCATGACTTGCATCTAAAGCCAAGAGCTCTCAAAGTTTACACCATGACGCAAAGAGGGAGGCCTCCATGTTTTTCTGGGTCCGTTTGTCGTTCGTAAGCTTGATGTTCTTGGTCGTCTGTTCGGCTTGCCTCACGAGTTCCCACGAGACGGTGCGTATGCATAAGGTTCGAGTGACGACCGACCCGCCTGGTGCTTTGGTCTGGCAGGTGGATGACCGCGGCAGACAGAAGCTTGGGACGGCGCCGATAGAAATCGAGCGGAGCTATGTCGACCGGTACGAGAGAGACTGGCTATGGCCGTTCATTTTAACGCTGGATGGTTTGATTATAGGCGGGGTTGGTTTCGCCATTCTCGAGAACAGCTCCTATTCTTTCAGTGGCACGGATGATCCATTGACTGTTCCTGGATACACTACTTTGGCGCTAAGTGGCGTGTCGTTACTCGCCGGCCTGATCTGGTCCATCGCCGTGGCTGTGGATCCCACCGACGTGGCTGACGGTCCCGAGCCTTATACGCTGCAGGCCTCGATGGCTGGGTTCGAGGATACCTCAGATTCCTTTTCCTTGGGATTCGCAGCCTCAACACCCAATCCGCCGCCGCTCGAATTTCACATCAACTTGCTTGAAAAGTGGTGGGAACGCTATGGCATAAAAAGCCCGTCCGAGAAGCTTTCGGCGGCAGCGGTTCCACCGCTTCGGCGGGCGCTTTCGGACGAGAAGGCCATTGTGCGCGAGGAAGCCGCCCAGGCCTTGGCGGAGATTGGCCCAGCGGCCAAGGACGCCATCGCCGAGCTGATCGTGCTCATGGGCGATGGCGACGCGGAGATTCGGCGGGCGGCCATCTTGGCATTGGAGGCGATTCGGCTTCCCGAAGCGCGTGTCATCGAGTCATTGAAGCGGACCTTTGAATATGACGCCTCCGATTCTGTTCGCGAGGTGGCCCGGCATGCCTTGCAGAAACTTTCGCTCTTACGCATTTCTGTGGCTGAGCCTGAGGCCAAGGTGCCAGTGAAAGAGATTCCAGTCGCGGTCGAGATCGTCGCTGTGACCGATGTGTTTGATGCCTCCGGCAAGTTCAAAGAGGATACACTGGTCCAGCTCACTATTTATCTTGGCACTGCGCTGACCCGGACCGGCAAGTATCAGCTTATCCCCCGCGATCAGCTGCGCGCCAGCCTGGCCGAACAAAAGAAAGAGTCTTATCGAGAATGCATGGACGAGTCCTGCCAAATCCAGCTTGGCAGGTCGGTTTCGGCCAGCAAGTTGCTCTCGACTCAGCTCCTTCAGGTGGGGAACAAGTGTGCGGCCACCGCAAACCTCTATGATCTTAAAACGGAAACGACCCAGAAGGGCGCAATGGTCCAGACCGGTTGCTCTCCGGATGAACTTTTGGACGCCATGCAAAAAATCGCCGACCAACTATAGAAAAAGCTCTTCCCGCCAACAAGGTACACTGGCGCATGACCGCAGAAAAGAACAAGCCCGGGGGATACACATACGGGCGGGGCCCGACCTGAAAAATTACGGACAGCCGGAGGCGGAGAAGACGGTGCCGCGGGAGCAGGCGGTGCAGGTGAGAGTACCTGACGCGGTGCCTTCCAGCAGGCTGAAGTGGAGCGCGGTGGTGGGCGAAAAACTGCTAACCGAGTTGGTCGTGCCAGCCACCCGGCTGCTCAGGATCTGCGTATTGGCCGCGTGGGTCGCGAAGACGCCGTAGGCGGGGCCGCTGGAGACCGCGCGGATGCTGCCACCCTCGATCACGGCCAAGGGATCATCCACGAAGATATAAATGCCGTATACGCCCCCGCTCTCCGAAACGGCTTCGAAATGCGAATTCCGGGCATGCAGGCTCACACCGGTTCCCCGGAGCTCTGCGCCGCGGGATCCAGCGGAAGCCGGGCCTTGCGCGATGAAGGTCGAGCCGTCCGCGGTAACGGAGGCTTCAGTTCCCACGCTCAGGGCGATGTTCTCGGCGGTACCTGTCAGGGCCTGCAGGCGAACGTTTCGCAGCTCGACGGAGGTCAGCGCGTCGGTGACGTAACAAGCGATGTTGAAGCCAGTGCCCATGGCGGTGATCTCGGAATCACTCACCAGGATCTGGGCCTGGTTGGCGACGCGCAAAGCCCGTGTTGACGTACTGTAGGACTGGATGGTGGTGTTGCGGATGACACCCGAGGTGGTCGCGCCGTCCAGGTACACGGCATAGGCGCTGCTGGTGCCGCCGGCCAGGGCCGTGACCCGCTCGATGATCACGCCGGGGGCGTCTGCCGCCACGATGGCCGATGAGAACCCGCCGGTGCCGGTGTTGGAGATGGTCAGGTCCCGCACCGTGCAGCCTTCGTCCAGGATGATGCCCGCGACCGAGGGCGGCAGGGTGCCGCTGCTGGTGTCCGACTGGATGATGGTGACGCCCTCGCCGGAGCCCGCCAGGCTAACGTAAGGCGACAGGGTCACCGACTCGTAGTAGACGCCGGGGGCGACCCAGATCAGGTAGGGGTTGATCCCGGTCGCATCGGCGATGGAGTCCACCGCGTCCTGGATGCTGATGTAGTCGCCGCCCGACATGGCCACGGTGATGTGGTTCTGGTACAAAAAGCCGGTGTCGCCGGCGGGACCCTCGGGACCGATGGGCCCCTGGATGCCCTGCAAACCCTGGAGGCCCTGCTCTCCCTGGGGACCCTGCGGTCCGACTTCACCCTGCAGGCCCTGAGCACCTTGCGGGCCGACTTCGCCCTGCAAGCCCTGGGGACCTTGCGGGCCCACTTCACCCTGCAGGCCCTGAGAGCCTTGCGGGCCGACTTCGCCCTGCAAGCCCTGATCCCCCTGGAGGCCCTGCGGTCCGACTTCACCCTGCAGGCCCTGAGCACCTTGCGGGCCGACTTCGCCCTGCAAGCCCTGGGGACCTTGCGGGCCCACTTCACCCTG
>JAUVAM010000169.1 GCA_030591745.1 Deltaproteobacteria bacterium | reverse complement strand
TCGACTGGAGGGCAACAAAACCTTTTTGGGCATCGACAAGATGCCCCCAGAGGAACAAAAGCGACTGATGGATCAGTCCTTCGACTATGTGGAAATGGTCCGAGGTGCCCTGACCGTTGAGCCGGTCAAAGACAGCCGCATGGTCTACATCAAGGCCAAACACCGTAACCCAAAATGGGCTCAACGACTGGCCAACGCCGCGGTCAACGCCTACATCGATTACAACCTGCAAACCCGGCGACAGATCACCCTGGATGCGGCCGGATGGTTGGCCGATCGAGCAAAAGAACTCAAATCCAGAGCGGACGAAACAGAAAACAGACTGCAGGCCTATAAGACCGACAAGAAAATCTTGTCCGTTTCTCTCGAGGATCGGCAAAACATCACCTCGCAGAAGCTGCTGGACATGAACCAGGCCTTGAGTCGAGTACAGACCGAACGCATCACCCTGGAATCTCGACGCCAACAAGTGACGGATATCAAAACCCGCAAACTGCCCTTGGACAGCATCGACGAAATCATCGACAACAAGCTCATTCAGCAAATGAAGGAGAGCTACTTCAGGGCTCGAGAAACCAGGGCAGAGTTGGCCACTCGCTACCTGCCTGAACACCCGAAATTCAAGGCGCTGGATGAGAAAATCAAGGAAGTTCGGCGCAACCTGGAAAGAGAGATCGACAACGTCCTTGTGAGCATGGAGGCCGAATTTCAGGCCAAGGTCGCCTCCGAAAAACAAATCCAGCGAGAACTTGCCAAGGTGAAAGCCGAAGCGCTGGGGATCAACAAAAAGGCCATCACATACAACCGCCTCAAGCGCATCGCCGACAACGCAGCCGAGATGCACCAATTGGTACGCAAGCGACAACAGGAGGCGGCCCTGTCGGCCCACCAGGAAACGAACAACGTCTACAAATTGGACTCGGCCATCGAGCAATCCTTCCCTGTCTACCCCCGAGTACGGCTCAACATCCTTTTGGCCGCGGTGGTGGGCTTGCTGGGCGGCATCGGACTGGCCTTTTTCCTGGAGTACCTGGACAACACGATCAAATCCCATGAAGACGTCACCCGGGTCCTGCAAGTGCCTTTCCTGGGCATCATCCCCAGCATCAAACTAGAGACCGGGGACGAGCCCAAGGAGGTGACCACCGTTCGGGATCACTATCTGGTCAGCCACCCCAAAAGCACCGTGGCCGAGTCGTGCCGCACGGTTCGCACCAACATCCTGCTCATGTCGCCCGAAAATCCTGCTCGCCGCATGTTGGTCACCTCACCAAATCCACAAGAAGGCAAAAGCACGGTATGCATCAACATCGGCATCACCATGGCCCAGAGCGGCTCCAAGGTGATTCTGTTGGATACGGACATGCGTCGTCCACGTCTGCACAAGACCTTCGGCATCTCCAGCGGCACCGGCCTGACCACGGCCATCCTGGGCGAAGTCGACGTACTGGATGTGATTCATCACTCGGAAGTGCCGAATCTGGACGTGTTGCCCTGTGGACCGATTCCGCCCAATCCCACCGAACTCTTTCATACCGAACGCTTTCGACGCATCGTCGAACAACTCAGCGAAGCCTACGATCGAGTCATCTTTGACAGCCCACCCGTGCTGGTGGTGGCCGACCCCTTGATCCTTTCAAGTATGATGGACGGCGTGGTCCTGGTGGTCAAAAGCGCATCCACCTCAAGAGACTTGGCCCGCCGAGCGGTCATGCAGATGAGAGACGTCAAAGCCAACATCCTGGGCGCGGTCATCAACGACTTGGATATTCACCACCGAGAATACGGCTACTACTACTATCGGCAATACGGCTACTACTACGGCGAGAAAGAGCGGGATGGGGCCGATTCCTGATGACGCTTGCGCCGGACTCTTTACCAACTGGCCTGTGCTGGTACGCCATCCACACCCAATCGAGACATGAACGCAAGGTCGAGCAAAAACTCATCCATCACGGCCTGATTTGCTGGCTTGCCGAGTATGCCTGCTGGTCCAAGCGCAAGGACCGACGCAAGCGGATACGACGCCCGCTGTTTCCCGGCTATCTTTTTGTGCAAACAGAGATGACGGCCCAAACCCGGCTGCAAATCATTCAAGCACCCTCGGTCGTGCGAATTGTGGGCGTGGGCCATCAACCGGTGTCGATTCCCGACCAGGAAATCACCAACCTCCAGCGCCTGCTCAGCACCGCCCCCGAGGCCGAACCACACCCCGCCATGCGCAAGGGCCAGTTGGTCCAGGTCATGGAGGGCCCCCTCGCGGGCGTAATCGGCCGCGTGATGACCGAAGCCAGAGGAAAAAAAATAGTGGTGACGGTGGATCTACTGGGCCGAGCCGTGGCAGCCAGCCTGGAAACAGACGCCGTGGTGCCCTATTTGGATCAGGACACCTAGGCGTCTGTCGAAACCCCAATCTACTGAATGATGACAAACTCCACGCGACGATTGTTCTCACGACCTGCGCGCGTCTTGTTGGGCCCGATGGGCTTGGCCTCGCCAAAGCCCTCAGCCACCAGTCGTTCCACTTCGACGCCTTGCTTGATCAAATAGGTGCGCACAGCCTCGGCTCGCTTCTGACTTAGTTTTTGGTTGAGCTTATCCGAACCCCTGTCGTCGGTGTGGCCCTCGATGCGAATCTTCTTGATTTCACCGTGGGCCTTCAGGGTTTGGGCAACCTGATTCAGCAAGCTGAAAGAAACCCGCCGGATGACCGACTTACCCGAGGCGAAGTAGACCTTCTTCAATATCTCTATCTTGTCCTTCTTGACGATGACCACGACCCGGCCCTTGTCCGGGCATCCATCCTCATCCTTGAACCCGTTGATGACCTCGGCCTTGTTGGGACATTTGTCATCCTTGTCAAGCACGCCGTCTTGATCGTTGTCCAAATCAGGACATCCGTCCTCATCTTCGAACTCGTCCTTATCCTCTGCCTGTTTGGGGCATTTATCCACGTTGTCCATCAGGCCGTCGCCATCCGTATCCTTCCAGGGGCAGCCCTTGTTGTCGGCCACGCCGACCTCGTCCGGACAGGCGTCCAGGTTGTCCGTAACACCGTCTTTGTCCTTATCTCCCCAAGGACAACCCTTGTTGTCCGCGGGTCCAGCCTGCTCAGGGCAAGCGTCCAGGTTATCGGTCAGGCCGTCTTTGTCCTTGTCACCCCAAGGGCAACCCTTGTTGTCAGCCGGGCCCGCCTTCTCGGGACAAGCATCCACGTTATCGGTGACGCCATCCTTGTCCGCATCGCCCCAGGGGCAACCCTTGTTTTCTCGCGGGCCGGAAGCCTCGGGACATTTGTCCTTGTCGTCGGTCAAGCCGTCCCCGTCCGAATCGCGCCAGGGACATCCTTCATTTTCCGCGGGCCCTTTCTCGGTCTTGCATCGGTCCTTGTCGTCCTCGACCCCATCCTCATCCTGGTCGTGAACCCTTGGTGACCAACTCAAGCCCAAAAACGCCCTGAAGTTGGGCGTACCCCAACCAGGCAAAGCGCCGACGGCACCACCCAAGATCACCTGCATATCCAAGGGCGCATAGTAATGAACCGCTGCCAACCACTCCATGGGGGTTTCCTTGGGCAAATTGTCGCCCATACTTTCTACCCTCGCACCGCCCGCCAACTCAGCGGACACCGCCCAATCCTCAACGAAATGGAAACGTGCGCCAGCCTTGTAGAACATCTCATGACCCGCATCCAAATCCACCATCTCGGCCTGCTCTTTGAGCCAGAACCCCAGGTTCGCGGCCACCAGGAGACGATTGGCAAAAAAGGTGCGCGACAAAGCCAGGGTGGGCATGGCCGTCACCGAGTCGCTTCCCTGGTAGGCGCCCTCATCACCGGAAGGCAAGGTCACCGGCACTGAGAGAGCCAAAGAGATGCCAAAACGCTCCTGGCGCAACACGGTAAACTTGGGCGAAATACGAATATCCCCCAAACCAGCGGAGGCCAAACCCAAACTCTCGCCGGTCACATCCAGGGTTTCACCGCTTTGGTAGAAAAAAGCCGGCACGTCCACGGCCACCGTCAGCCAATCCGTCATACCCATGGACAGGTAAAAATTAGCCGCCAGGCGATCCGTGACCAGGGAACGCAATAGATTGCCATCCGCATCGTTGATGACCAGGGGACGCCTGGAGTAATGAAAATACAGGCCCAAATTCAAATCGCCTGCCTTTTCCCCCTGTCCTCCTTCGGTCAGAATCACGCCTTGACTATCCGTAGAAGGCTTGAATCGCTCGGTGTCCAAACCATCACCGACCGTCTGCGCCTGCGCGAAACCAGCCCAAATCAATGCGACAAAACAGATTACGCAATTCAAAACGCCCCGATGCATTTAGACATCCTCCTTAGAAATGGCCTGCGGCAGCATAGCTCAGCCCGTTCAATCAGTCAAACCCCTCCACCGGCGCAACCCTGCGTTTTTCTTGCACACTCAAGCTCGTCTATGCTAAAAGTTATCGATCATGGAGCAAATTTTCAAAGCAGTCTTACAGGGCACTTGTTTGTGGTTTCTTCTTTCATTGGCCAGCGATCCGGCCCAGGCCGAATCCGACGAGCTGCGTCAAGGCATGGCTGCCTACGAAAACTTCGAATACGAACATGCATTGACAATCCTGGAGAAGGGCAAAGGCAAAACGGGCTTGCCGGAAGCGGACCGCGCCAAAATCCTGCTCTACTTGGGCCTTACTCGATTCTCCCTGGGAGACCAGACAAGTGCTCGAGTGGATTTCGAAGCCGCACTTCGAATCGACCGCGAAATCCTGCCACCCGCAGACACCTCTCCTAAAATCATTAGGATTTTTCATGAGGTCAGAACAGGCCTGCCCAAACTGACAAAAAGACCCAAACTGACGAAAAAACCTGGCCCCGCCAAGGGGACCGACAAAGCGCTCAGCATCAAACAGACAGCCCCTGTCAAAAAAACAAAACGAATCTGGACCTGGGTCGCCGCAGGGGTCGGGGCTGCAGCCATGGCCAGTGCGGGCACTTGTGGCATTCTTGCCGGGCAGGCAGAAGATGACTTCAAGCAAGCCGCCTGGGCCGACGAAGCGGCAGAATACAAAGACCAGGCCGAGACTCGTGCCTTGGCCGCCAATGTAATGTACGGAATAGGCGGGGCGGCTCTGCTCACCGCGGTGGTCTTGTTTTTTGTCGAACCCGATTCTTCTCCCGAAGCGCAGACCCAGCTAAGCATGAACCCGGCACCCGGCGGCATGGGTGCCATTTGGCGATTTTAAGGACTTGATGATGCGAAAGGCATTGATCATGTTGATCCTGGCCTGCATTTGGCAGGCCTCCTGCACAGTGAGCGATCTGGATGTGGCTGGCAAATCTTGCAGCCAAAGCCATCCTTGTCCCGACGGTTATTTCTGCACCCTGGAATTCCCTTACCTGGAAGAGACATGCGTCAGAACAGGAACAGACGGCGGCACGGGGGAATGCTCCACTTTTGAGACTCGCTGCGTAGCGGAAGACATTTACGTAGAAGAAGTCTGCATGGACGGGCTGTGGCATTCCGAATCCTGCATGGATGACGATTATTGCCTCGACGCAACAGGTGAATGTGAAGGACCGTGTTCGGATGCAGACATGGACTGCCCGGAAGACCACTGGTGCAATCCGACCAACTGGCATTGCGAACCCCGGGGAGATTGTAGCCCCTACAATCAGGTAAAATGCAGGGACTTGACCTTAGACGCCGTCCTGGTCTGCGATGAGGACTCCGGCCTCTGGCGCGTCATGGATGAATGCAATCCAAGCACCGAGTTCTGCGATCCCCTCGATCCCTTCTGCAAGAGCACCTGCCAATCGGACACAGACTGTACGGACTGGCCAAACACGCCGACATGCGATCTGAGCCAATCCCGTTGCGTGTCCGTGGGCCTCTGCGCTTCAGACACGGATTGCGAAGGTGCAACCAACCGCTGCGTGGAGCCCGAGGCAGGCGCCTGCGTCATGGAACCCACCGAATTGGTGAGCACCTCAAGCGGCACAGCGGAGATGGGCTGCTATGAAATACCCGCAATCCCCCCGCCCGCCACCCCGACAACTTGTACCCTGACCGGTGAGGTTCGACACCTCTTTGGCACCACGCCAGATGGGCTGCTGGAGGACCTCGAAGTAAATCTCATGCCACTGGATCAGGTTCTTGCCGGCACCCAGTCGCCTGGGGACCATTCTGATTTTCTCGGGTCGGATCATGGCTTCAGCTTCTCGGACGTGGAGACCAACAAGGATTGGGTCATCCTGGTCAGTGGCACGAATAGCGCAGCGCAAGACTATACCGGTTTTTTCAATTTTGGTTTCTACTTGCGGGCGGACGACTGCAGCGAAGGTGGGGGCAGCGTCCACTTGACCGCCTACGCCATGCCCGCCAGCCACTACGTTTCCTACGCCGACCCGGCCGGTTGCCTGGGTGAAGGCGTCGATCCGCTCAAGGGTATTCTGATGGTCAGAGTCGGAGATTGCAACCCAGCCGGAGATGATGTCTCCTCGCCGCTTGTCGGCGTCACCGGTGGCCTGACCATGCCCCATGCTTGCTTTTACCACCTGGAGGCGGGGTCAAATATTCCCAAATTCGACATGGAGGCCACCACGCCAGCGGGCTTTTTCGGTGCAGCGAACGTCAGCCCAATTCGGGGCATTGTATCCGCTCTGGCAAAAACCGACACGACCATACTGAGCCTCGGGGCTAAGCAGGTTCGTGTTTTTCCCAGCTCGGCCTCCCTCGTGCTCTTCGACAAACCACGCAAACCTGACTCAACACGACACTGACGGTCGAACCATGCCGCTGCGCATCGCTTGCCAAAAATGCAACACCGAATACACCTTGTCGGACGAAAAAGTCCCCAAGCGACCCGCTCGCTTTCATTGCAGCCACTGCAAGCAAGAAATCGTCTTGGTCCCAGGCAACAAAGGAATGGAAGTCACCGGCGCCAAGGTGAAAATGCAAAGCAGCACGGATTTACCGACGAACTTTGGTCAATTCCGCGAGCTGAAACGCCTGGCCTCTGGGGGTATGGGAGACGTCTACCTGGCCAAGCAGGGTGGCGTTGAGGGCTTCGAGAGAGAGGTTATCCTCAAGGTCCTGCATCCCCACTTGGCCCGTGAGGAGCGCTTCGTTAAAGCGATGGTGGATGAGGCCAAACTCACCGTATCCATGCATCACCCCAACATCGTTCAGATGTTCAATCTGGAACGCATCGACAAACAGCTCTGCCTGGTCATGGAGTATGTTCCGGGCATGGCCCTGTCGGCCATCATGCGCACTTATCGAAAAAAGGGTGGGCACATGCCCTACCCGATGGCCATATACATCACCCACCAGATGCTGGAAGGGCTGGCTTACGCCCACGAGCTCAAAGACAAAGAGGGCCTGCCCTTAGAGATCATCCATCGAGACGTTTCGCCCCAGAATGTCATGGTCACCAAGGACGGCTGGGTTAAAGTCATCGACTTCGGTATCGCCAAGGCGGCGAGCCG
>JAUVAM010000374.1 GCA_030591745.1 Deltaproteobacteria bacterium | reverse complement strand
GTCTTTGATGCTCAAGGTCTGGCCGGTCAGGGCCACGAAACCCACCATGGAGGCGGCCGTACGGGGCACCCGAATCTCTTTGACCGAATCGCCATGCTTGAACAAGCTGTAAACCTGATTGGTTTTGGCGTCCACGGCATAGATGGTCAAACGCTCGGCGTCCAGCATATCCAGAATACGTGGCCTGATGTTGATCAGAATATCCCCCACGTCATCGGCCGCATGGATCAAATTGATGATCTCGGTGAGATGTTCTTTGTATTCCAATTCTCGCTCAAGGTTCTTTTCGGCCATGAATCCCTCCAAAATAGCAATAAATGCTACAAACCGGGCCTGGGTAAATCCTTATCCCAATGCACGTCGCTCGCTTCACAGACCACGTTGGCGTAGCGCGCGGCGGCAAACAAAAAATCCGAGGCGCGATTAACGAAACGCCGCACCCCTTCGTCCACTTCCTCATGGCTTGCCAATGCCAGGACAGATAATTCAGCCCTGCGACAAACGGTGCGGGCTACATGCAGAAGGCCGGCCTCCCGGCTGCCACCCGGCACCACGAAATCCTTCAAAGCCCCCGTCCGTTTTTCGAAGACATCGATGGCCTCTTCCAACCAAATCACATCTTCGTCGGCGATGCCTGTGGCTGCGAATTGGCTGCCAGGCGGCGTAGCCAAACTGGACGAGGCATTGTAAAAGCGGTGCTGCACGAATTCCAGACAGCGCTCCAACAAGGGGTCTGTCACAAAGGACCGAGCCGCGCCAATCCAGCTATTGGCTTCATCCACCGTGCCGTAGGCTTCGACCCGAGGTGAAGTTTTGGGCACCCGGCTACCGTCGACCAGGGAAGTGCTGCCGTCGTCGCCGGTGCGAGTGTAAATGGCCGAGGTCATTTGGCCAGGCTCATTTGGCTGGGGGCGTGACGATCTTGATCAGCTCCACATCGAAAACCAGCATGCCGGCGGGCCGACCAGGCTTGCCCTTGTAGGCCATCTCTTCAGGGATCCACAAGCGTCGTTTTTCGCCTTCCACCATGAGTTGCAGGCCTTCGGTCCAGCCGGGGATGACTCGGTTCAAGGGGAAAACCGCGGGTTTGCCGCGCATCACCGAGCTGTCAAACATCTTGCCGTCGGTGGTCCAGCCCGAATAATGTACCTGCGCCCGGTCGGTGGCCACGGGTTTGCGACTGCCCGTGCCGGCCTTCAGGACCTTTGAGGCCAAGCCCGACTTCGTCTTTTGTGCATCGGCCGGGGCTGCCGCCACGTCGGCGGGCACCTTGGGGGGCTCGGGGGCCTTGACAATGTCGAGCAGTTCCACCTCGAAGACCAACATACCGGCGGGACGACCAGGGCGACCTTTGTAGGCGAGCGCTTCCGGAATCCAAAGACGCCGTTTTTCGCCCTTGACCATCAGCGCCAATCCCTCGGTCCAGCCCGGAATCACCCGATTCAAAGGAAAGCTTGATGGCTTGCCTCGCTTGATGGAGCTATCGAACATCTTGCCGTCGGTGGTCCAGCCCGTGTAGTGCACGCTGACCGTGTCCGTGGCCTTGGGCTTTACGCTTCCCGTACCGGGCTTCAAAACCTTGCTGGCCAATCCCGAAGCCGTCTTTTCCGCATCGGCGGGCGCAGCCGCCACATC
This sequence comes from Deltaproteobacteria bacterium, assembly GCA_030591745.1. The sequence goes on along the minus strand of JAUVAM010000374.1, from coordinate 3,274 downwards.
GGATGGGGCTGGGATGGCGTTTTTGGCTTGCGGCTTATTGACCTGATTCACCTTGGCGATGTCTGTCTTGGCGATGTCTGTCTTGGCTGTGTCTGTCTTGGCTGGGGTTTCGTGTTTGACCTCGCTCTGTGCAGGGCAAGCGCAAAGGCACGTGCTCAAGAGACTGAAGCCGGCTACTGTCATCAGGATTTTGGTTGTTTTCATGGGTTGAACCATGCCCCAAAGCGTCACCTCATGCAAGCTCTTGTCAAGAGACAGGCTTAGGGCTAGCATGAGGCCTATAAAGGATTCAAAACGACGAAAAGAGGGTGCCATGAGCTGGACTTATGCCTGCCCCAAATGCAAGGCCTTGCTGAACCCCAATGACACGGTGGTGTTGGTTGCCCAGCGCGGAGATGACCGCATGCTCATCGGCTTTCATCCCGATCCTGGCAATTACGAAATTTTCGTCCCGCCCGGCGTGCTCATTGAAGAGGGTTCCCGCTGGAACTTCTCCTGTCCGGTTTGCCGAGCCGATTTGTCCATGGAAGACAGCCCCAACCTCTGTGCCTTAGAGATGCTGACCGGTTCAGAGACGGCTCTCATCATGTTCAGTCGCATCGCCGGTGAAAAAGCCACCTTCGTCCTGGCCCAGCGCTCGGTGCAGGCCCAATTCGGCAACGCCGCCGAGATCTATCTCAACAGCCTGATCAACAAAAAATACATCATGTAGCTCAATCGCGGCCTTGTCAGGATGACCGACCGGGCGTAGATTGGGGACATGAGACGTCTTCTTAACACCCTCCTCTTCTCCTTCGTCGTATTGCTGGGCCTAAGCGCCACCAGCCTGGCCGTGCCCACACCGCCCTTTCCCATTGAGCTCGAGAACGAAGACGGCTCAAGCCTCATGGGCCGCCTGATGGGTGATGAATGGTTGAGCTGGGCCCAGGATCTGGCTGGCTTCGCCCTCGCCTGGGATGAGAAGGATGGAGCCTGGCATTATGCCGGCCTCGGCGATGATGGCGCTTTGGTACCCACATCACATCGAGCAGGCCAGGTGGACCCCAGCAAATGGGGCTTGGTGCCCGGCCTGCAACCCGCCCCTGAGCTGAGAAACCTGGTGCAGCGTTTCAAACAAGCCGCCATGAGGGAAGTGAGACCTCCCCTGCCCCTGCGCGGCCAATCCCATGTGCCCAACCTGGTCTTCCTCGTGCGCTTCGCCAACCAGGAGTCCACCTTCAAAGCCATCGACTACGAAGAGGTCTTCAACGGGTCCTCGGGCTCGGTGCGGGATTACTATTTACAGGTCTCGGGCGGCTTGTTGGACTTGCAGAGCTTCGTCACGGAATGGATCGACCTGCCGGAAGACGACATTTACTATGCCTACAACGACCGTCGCTACGGTAACCCAGAGGACATGATCATCCATGCCGCCCAGATTTTAGACGATCGAGGCTTCGACTTTACGCGCTTCGACGGCGACGGCGACGGGGTCATCGACGCCGTATGTGTCATTCACTCGGGCCCTGGCTATGAGACCACCAGCAACTCGGACTACATCCACTCGCATTTTTCCGATCTGCGCTGGAGCCACAATGCCTTCACCACCTCCGACGGCATCCGCTTTGTGGCCTACCATACAGCGCCGGAGTTCCGCGCCAACGGCCGCGACATCACACAGATAGGCGTCATCGCACACGAGACGGGGCATTTCTTCGGTCTGCCGGATCTCTACGATTACGGCTATGACTCCGCGGGAATCGGCATGTGGGGTCTGATGGCCTCAGGTCCCTGGGGCGGGCCCAGGCATGACGGCACCGTGCCCACCCACTTTTGCGGCTGGTCCAAGATGAAGCTGGGCTTCATCGAGCCCCTGCACATCACAAGCTCCACCTACGACCTGAAACTAAAGCCCGTCGAGCGCACAGGCCAGGCCATCGTTGTGGACGCGGGCATGCCGGGGGAAGAATACTTTCTGCTGGAGAACCGCCAAAAAACCGGCTACGACAGCTACATTCCAGGGCCGGGCTTGCTCATCTATCACGTCGACGACTCCCGCAGGAACAACGACGATCAAAACCACTATTGGGTGGACGTAGAGCAAGCCGACGGCAATCGGGATCTGAATCGCTCGCCCTATGATATGGGAGATGCCTCCGATGCTTTTCCCCTCAGCACGAACACGGCTTTTACCCCCGACTCCGTCCCCTCGTCTTTGCCCTATGATCGTTCCGAATCCATCATCTCGGTGCTCGACATCACCCGGCAAAGCGAGGACATTACTTTCGATCTTGAACTGCAGGGCCTCACCGAACAAAGTCTGAGCCTTCTGCCGGACAAGCTGCTCTTTTTGGCAACCGAGGGCAAGCCGGAGCCCATGCCCAAGGCTTTCCAACTCTTGCATCAGGGTATCCAGGCCCAGGCTTGGCAAGTGCAGCTGGACACCGATGCGCCCTGGTTGAGCCTATCTTCGACCTCCGGCACCAGCCCCAGCGAGCTGATGGCTTCAGTGCAGATCGACGGATTGGCCCCGGGAAGCTATGAGGCACAGCTTTTCTTCACCTCGGGAGAAGAACAAGCCATCTTGCAGGTCGAGTTGGACTTGAGCGAGCCTGCCCCCATCATCGGTCTCGCGCCGGGCCGCATGGATTTCGAGGCCTACGTCGATCTACCGCCGCCGGCCCCCCAAATCCTGGAGCTGAGCAACGTGGGTGGCGGGCAACTCCAGTGGTGGACCACGGCCCAGGCGGATTGGATCAAAGTCGAACCGGCAAGCGGTTTGGGCCCAAGCCAGATATCCGTTCGTGTGGAATCAGGAGATTTGGAATACGGCGTCTATGAAAGCGGCATTCTCCTTTTCGGCTTCGGTGCCAGGGCCGTGGAATTGCCCGTGGGCATGGTCGTAGCCCCGGAAAACTGGCCCCCCGAAGTGCCCATTCCCCTCCGCCCCACTTATGGGCTGGTGGTGCACGACAAACGCCAGGAGATGGTCGCAAGCTTGGCTTCCGACCAGGACGGCACGGTCGAGACCTACAACTTCGTTCTTTACCGTGGAGTCGACGACTGGCCCTTTTTGACCTTGACTAGGGTAGAGCCAAATCTCTCCAAGGGAGAGGTCCGCGCCAGGCCCGGCCTGGATTTACCCATGGGCAACACCTATCGCTGGCGGGTTCAAGCCGTGGACAACGAGGGGCTGGCCGGCAACTGGTCCGAAGAAGTGGCCTTCAATTTGCTCAAAGGAGAAGAAGGCTGCGCTTGTTCAGCCACCTCCGGTGGAAGCACATTCGGCATGCTC
>JAUVAM010000533.1 GCA_030591745.1 Deltaproteobacteria bacterium | reverse complement strand
TAGGAGCCGCCCCGAAGGTACATGGTGGTCAACTCGCGCATCTCGATGCTCTTTTCCGAGCCATCTTTGAACTTCAAAGTCACCTTGCCCGCCTTCATGCGCGGGCTGTTCTCATGGTAAATCCAGTCATGATCGAAACCCACCAAAGGGACGACTTCGCCGCCTTCCTCCAGCGGCTTGGTCAAACAGCCGGTCAAGCGCTCAACCGTCCCGTCTCCCTTCTCGATCAAATAGGCATACACGCCCCATGAGGGAAACTGCACGGTGAACCAATTAATCATCATGCTGGTGAAAGTGGCCACATCGGCCATCTGCACGCCTTGCTCCGGCGCGCCGACACCCATGCGGATGCCCCAGGAATGATCGCGTTGGGCATAGAATCGGTCCGGATCCAATTCGAAGCGCTCGTCGCCCACCTTCACCCAGCCACGAACCCGGCCGAGTTGGGCGTAACGGCAGTGGTTGACGAAAACGCGGCCCCGCGCACGACCCAAGTGGGGCTCTTCCTCGCCGGGCAACATGCCGCCCAGAAACTCGATATCGTAGCTTAGGCCCTGCTCGTTTTCGCCCATGGCGATACGGATTTTCTTGAAAGGCTCGATGACCTCATAGCTCAAGGGGCCCAGGGACAATTCATCGATGCGAGGCCGAAGCTCGCGGCTCAAGCGCAGATTGGTCTGTTTGGCGTTGCGCACGTTGGCGCAGCCGTAGCCGTCTAAGACGTTGCGGTTGGGGTAGACCCCCAGGCCGGTGGCCAGCACCAACTCACCCTGGGTGTCGTGAATGTTGCACCAAAGTTTCTCGGTCCAGGCTCGATCCGAGGTACCCACCTCGTCGAAACTGGCGACCGACTGATGACAGGTCAGTTCGTCGAATTTTGTCAGCATTGGATTCTCCTCCGTTTCAATCGTCGCTCGATGCGCGACGCAAAATGGTCAACAAGCCATGATTTGCATCAAGGCGGATGTGGTCTCCGGTCCGTACCGCCCTCGTGGCCTTGCGCAGATTCACCACCGCCGGCAAACCGTATTCCCGGGCCACCACGGCCCCGTGACTGATGGCGCTGCCCACATCGGTGGCCAGGCCTGCGATGATACGAAAGTAAGGGGTCCAACCCACGTCGGTGATGGGGGCCACCAGGATTTCTCCGGCCTGGATCGCGTCGGCGTCGGCCAGCGTAAAGGCCACCCGTGCCGGACCCTCGACCACGCCTCGACTGACCGGCTTGCCCGAAAGCTCGTCCTCGGCCAAATCCGTCGCATCCGGTGGCGGCAGGGGCTCCGGTTTTCCGATGGAGATATCGGGAAAAGCCAGGCCGCGAAAGCCTTCGAAGATCACCTGACGAGCGCGAGCGCGTTCCAACAAGGCATCTTCCGGCCCGTCTTTTTGTGCCACCCGCAAAAGCTCCTCATGGGTGAGAAAAAAAGCCAGATCGACATCCGGCAATTTCCCCTCCCCCACCAGCAATTCGGCCAGGTGCCGATAGGCCCGCTTGAATCGGTGGGTCACCTCCACCAGCAATCCCTTGGTGTATTCCCGCTGGCGAACCGCCGCCTGGCTCCAACGCAGCATGCGGCCCAAAGCGCGACCGACCTTCCGCCCCGACCCTTGCGAGCCTGCCAAGTTCGACTCTGCTATCCCGACGCGAAGTTGGGCCTGAAAAGAACGCACCAGGGGCTCGGAATCATCGGCCCAACCGGGCTGCTGCATGTCCAGTTCGCGCAAGGAACGATGACCGTGCCGCTTGATGAAATAGGCGAAAGCGGCACCGGCCATGCCCGAAGCCCCGGAGCGCAACCAGGTCAAAGCTCGCGGGGCGGGCACCTCCACAAAATCTCGCATGTGCTCCGGCTGCTCGGCGATACAAGCGCAAGTCCAGTCCAAATCATGAAGAAGACCCGCGCTCTCCACACCACCAGCCCCCGCCAAAAGCCCGGCCAGATCCGCTTCGTGTTCAGCCTGAATTTCCTTTCCACCGGCCAGCCAAGCATGCAAAACGCCGCTGGTCACCCCGGAGGCCGCGGAGGATTGCAGGTGGACCTCGTAAGAATAGATCAACATCTCCAACTGCTCGTCGATGGCGCGGGCCATGGCATGCGCCCGTTTCTTTCGTGGCATACGGAAACGCTCGATGCGTTTTTCCCATTCGCGAATGCGTCTCGGGGCGCTCAACACATAGTGCATGTATCGAAGCCCGTTGAAAACCCGGCGCCAACGAGGTGCCGGCGGCCCAACTTTAAGCTCTGGCACCATCCGCCCGGCGATGGCCAAGGAAAGTTGCTCTACCGTGGAGCCGGCCACTGTTTGGGTGCTGACCGCCAAAGCGCTCAGGTCGAAGAAAATGTGATTGTAATACATACCGATGGTAACCAGCTCGGGCCGCACTTCAGACAGCGCGCCCATGGCCACAAACATGCGCTGAATGCCCTGATCGATGCCCAGCACCGTGGTGGAGATGGTCAAAGGAGAGACCGCGCCGGGCATCATCTCGCCTGTGTTGGCCGTGGTCAACACGTGGCCGGGCCGCGCCGGACTGTCGAACTCGGCCGGATCCGCCAGCGGGGTCGTGATGGGCCGGGCCTGCAACCAGTACAATTCGCCGGCCTTGTCGATGGCCCATTCCAGGTCCAGGGCCTGGCCCTGCCCATCCTCGGCTCGATGCGCGTCTTGCCAGAGACGCGAAAGCTCCGCATCGCTCAGCACCGGGGCTTTGCCCTCCAACTCGCGCTTCAAAATCCTGCCTTGTCGGTCCAACAAAAAATGGTCGGGACTGGCTTGCCCGCTCACCAGGGCCTCACCCAATCCCGTCACCGCGTCGATGACCACCCGGTCCCGCCGAGCCTCCACCGGATCGGCGGTAAACAAGACCCCGGCTGATCGCGCATCCACCATGCGCTGGACCACCACGGCCATGTTCGAATTGCCATTCCCCTGGCCTGCCTGCTGCCGTCGATAAGCCCTGGCCCGCGCGGAATCCGCCGAACTCAAGCAAGACTCCACCGCCAAACGCAGAGCCTCTAATCCCTTTACGTTCAAGTGGCTCTCATACTGACCGGCGAAAGACGCCTCGTCACCGTCTTCATCAGCGGCAGAAGAGCGCACGGCCACCGGTCCGGCCCCAAGCCCTTCATAGGCTTTCTCTAAATTCCCGGGCAAGGCCCCCGGCCGGGCCCCGGTGATGACAAAGCCCTCAGGCACTTTCAATCCCAAAGTCAACAAGCGAGCCAAACCCTCGGCCTTGCCGCCGACGGATGCCTGGCCAATGGAACGCAAATCGAATATTCGGGGTCTTGGATCGCTCATGAAGCCCTTTGACTAGCAGACCAAGGGGCTCGGTTGCAAGCAGGGGTCACATGCAGGTGTTTGCATGGCGTCGCACTTTGATTGTCAAACCTACAATCCCACTCTCATCTTGACGGCACTCAACAGGTCACCCTCTGCCAACAATAGTGGGACACTCGCCTTGGTGGAAAATAGTGTACATTGAGGGCGGGGAGGTAATCCCAAATGACGTACGAAGAAGGCAAGAAGGTTGGCACTGTCGAGGAGGCCACGACCACGCCCGGGGTGGCGCGGAGTGGAGGCGAGCGGAGCGAGCCGGAGCGCAGCGACTCCCCGGGCGTCGCGCCGCCTGACCCAGCCCCCAACCCTGAAGTCCCGGAAAAGGCGATTCGTAGAAAATTTTCGGCG
>JAUVAM010000291.1 GCA_030591745.1 Deltaproteobacteria bacterium | reverse complement strand
TCCAGATTGCTGCACGTCTTGGACACCAGGCAGACGCGGCGCGTGGGAGAGGATCGCTATCGAAAAGTGGACCTGCGCATCATCGTCGCCACCAACCGCGATCTCAAACACGAAGTCGAGTCCAAACGCTTCCGTGAGGATCTTTACTACCGACTGACCGTCGTTCGAATCCGAATGCCCTCGCTGAGAGACCGTCGCGAAGACATCGCGATGCTGGCTAAAAAATTCATCACCGACAGGGCCCCGGAGCAGGATCCGGACAAAATCTTCACCGATCAGGTGGAGGCCATGTTCCTGAACCACCTCTGGCCCGGCAATATTCGGGAGCTGCGCAATGTAGTCGACCGATTGATCCTCTTTCCCAAACGACCCAAGTCAGCTCTGGGCCGGGAAAAAGAAACCACGGAACCAGCGGCGATTCCGGCGAACTTCCTCGAGCTGTCTTTCAGGGACTTTCGCGACCAGTGCGAGAAAACCTACCTGTCCGCCGTGATCGATTCTTGCAACGGCGTGATAACCGAGGCCGCCGTCAAGGCCAGCTTGCCGCGGATGACCTTCTACCGTCTAATCAAAAAGCATAAGTTAACCAAGTAGCCTTGAGGAGCCTTGAAATGGACACAACGAAGAAAAGACTCTACTGCTGGAGCTGCGGATTCGAAATCGTGCTGATCGACAAAGTCGTGCGACAGGATACCTGCCCGACCTGCGAGAAAGATTTGCGCTGCTGCAAGAACTGTCGATTCTGGGACTCGGGCGCTCACAACCAATGCCGAGAAAACCTGTCCGAGTACGTGCCGGATCGAGAAAAGGCCAACTTCTGCGCATCTTTTGAAATCAGAAAGGGCAAACTGGACGCAGCCGAAGACGTAGAAGCAGCCAAGGCCAAACTCGACTCCCTCTTTAAATAATTTACGGCTTCTTCATCTCGAAGGCGGCCTGAAATAGACCGAAGGGGGCCTTGGTGGTGCGGTTGGAGATGGTCTCGTAGAGAGCAAAGACCAGGTGCTTTTTGTCCTGGGATGTCTCGATGAACTTGTTCAACGAAACAGGAACCCACTCATTCACGAAGGTGTCCTCCGCCGGGGTCTGGGTGATCTTCTTCCCATAGGTGTAGATCTTCAACTTGATTTCGGTGGCCAAACCAGGCAACTCCCGATCCACGGGCACGTAGAGCTTTGCAAATCCGGGGTTGAAATTCAGCTTGGGGCTGATGCGATAGGCCTTGCCCACGAAATCCTTGCCGGGCAAATCCAGACTTGATTCTTCCCGCTTGATGTAGATGGTCACCTGCTCACGAAGCAAGCCCGCGGGAATCTCCAATTTGGCACCACCATCGGCAAACTGAAGACTACCACCGGCCTTCCCAAGCATCGCCCGAAGTTCGTTCTCTCCCGACTTACCCACAAGCTCAACGGCCTTCTCTTCTTTTTTCTCGCAGCCGGCAAAAAACATCATCCCCGCCGACAGCAATAGAATCCACAGACGGCTCCGCATCGACCTACCCTCCTTCACCTGAGTTACAGGCTCAAACGTCCATACACAAACTCAATCAGACCAAAGTTGCCCGTCCAGATCAAGCTCGTCTGCTTGAATCCTCGACGCGGCCGGAATGGACTCAGCCAGAGAGCGCCAAGCCTGCTTGGCGTCTTTGGCAACCGCCATGCCCAACTTCTCACCCAAACCGCCCAAGATGGCCAGGTTGCTCAAGCCACCCGCCGAGGCCCTCACGGCGGTGGTGGGCAAAACCATCCGGTCCAGATTGAACAGGGTGCCACTCTCCTCCGCCAAACCAGCCACAGGCAGGACCACCTGGGCCCTGTCCGCAAGCGCAGTCATTTGCATATCCATGACCGTCAAGAACACGCCATCGGCTAAGGCATCATGAGCCAAACCACAACCGTATGGGTCCGTGTTGACCAACAAAACCGCCCCGTATTGCCCCTTTTTCAAGCCTTCGAGCACACGGTCGGACTCCGGTCCGGCAGTCGCGCGGAGCTGTCCACCGGCCGACAGGGCCGGATGAAGACCCATCATCTCCCGACCCAGACCATTACCAGCCCGACGAAGCACCAGCAGTCGCTTAACCAAGCCCAGCTTCTCCAGCAAAACCCCCAGGGCCGAGGCTGCGTCCTGTGCCAAATCATCACCACAAACGATGACAGCTCGCTTTGCATCCCGCAAACCCACAAGCTCAGAGACGAGCAGCTCGGGCTTCAAACCCAGCCCCATGGCCAACTCGGCGAAGTCATCGCCCAGCTCGCCTCCCGCCGCTTGGCTCAGGCCTTCGAACAAACCGGCCATCCGGATAGCGGGGACGCGCAAAACCCGGGAAGCCACTTCATCCAAGCGGCCAGCTCGCGCAGCGATGACGCAGATGGGTACACCCGCACGAGCCGCGTTGCGCATAACCACACCAGCCACGGGCGCCTGCTCGAAAGGATCCGAGCCCAAAACCCAAACCCGGTCAGCGGTCTCAATGTCCGACAGGCCCACTTCGCTCTGCTCAGGCCTCAATGCATTTTGGAAGGCCACCGCCTTGCCGGGACCATCGAGGGTCAACAAGTGCGCATCAGCCAACGGCCCCCGCGCCAATTGCTGCAACGTGAAGGCGACCTCATTCGTGAGCGGTCCTTGCAATACAAGGGCTACGCCCTTGCCCTGTGCCCCTGCCTTGAGTCCCGCCGCAGCCGCGTCCAATGCTTCATCCCAAGAGCTGAGCTGGGCCTTCTCCCCTTTGCGAATCAAAGGTTTTTGCAAACGCTGCATGGTTTCAAGGTAACGATGGCCGAATGTGCCATCCACGCAGAGATTGCCCTGGTTGTGATGCCGTCCCGGCTCCGAGGAGACCTGGACGTATCGACCACGGGTGGATTCCACGGTCAAGCGACATGCAACCGAGCAGAACCCACAGGCCACCGGCGTGAAATCGACGAAATAGGGACCCGACTTGGGCAGGACTCGCTTGATATCCAAGGCCCCGGTCGGACAAGCGCCGATGCACTGACCACAGGCATCGCAGTCCGTTTCCAGCAAAGGCAGCCCCAGGGATGGTTGAATGGTGGTATCAAAGCCGCGATCCACAAAACCGAGCGCCCCAAGCCCCTGCTGCTCACTACAAATTCGCACGCAACGACCACAGAGAATGCACTTGTTGGGATCGTGGATAATGAAGGGATGCTCATCACGGACCGGGCGGTGACGAAACTCCAACTCAAATCGGTCCAAGTCAGCCTCGTACTCCGTTGCCACCTGGCGCAAGGTACAGGAATCCACCGCCGTGCAACCACATTCGAGACAACGACCGGCCTCGGTAAAGGCCTGGGCCTCGTCGTATGCAAACTCGACTTCTTTGAAGTTGTCGATGCGCTCCGCCACGCTCAAATGACTTGCCTGCTCGCGGTCCACCCGCTCCACATCGGCGAAAAACTCTTCCTCGAAATCTTCCAGGCGAGCGATCTGGTCGGTGAAGGGTTTGCCGATGGGCAAGGGCTTGAGGCCCTTCAGAAAACGATCGATGGAAATGGCCGCCTTGCGACCTGCCGCGATGGCCTCAATGGCCGTAGCGGCACCCGTCAGGCAATCCCCGCCGGTAAAAATCCAGTCAACCGAGGACTGATAGGTTTTCTCATCCGCCTCGACACTGTTCCAGCGGGTGACACCGGGCGCGCCCTCGCCGGCCCAGCTGTCCGGATCCGGCTTCTGGCCGATGGCGGCGATGACCGTATCCACTTCAATCTCAAACTCACTGCCCTCCATCGGCACGGGACGACGCCGACCCGAAGCGTCGGGCTCGCCCAATTCCATGCGCTGGGCGCGGATTCGCACCACCCGGCCGCCTTCAGCGATGAGACCCACGGGGGCGGCCAGAAAGTGCATCTTCACGCCTTCCTCATCCGCCTCGTCCACTTCGTATTCTTCCGCCGGCATCTCCTTGCGGGTGCGCCGGTATAGAATGGTCACGTCCGAGCCGAAACGCCTGGCCGTGCGGGCGGCGTCGATGGCTGTGTTGCCTCCGCCCACAACCACCACTTGCTTGCCGAGATCCGGCGCTTTGTCGGCGGCCACGTCGAAAAGATAGCCGATGCCCGAAAGCACGCCTTCTGAGTCCTCGCCCTCGACCCGCATGGCCGTCGAAGCCCAGGCACCGACGGCGATGAAGGCCGCATCGAAACCCTGGGCCTTGAGTTCGGCCAACTGAAAATCCCGGCCCATTTTCTTGCCGTACTGAATCTCGACGCCCAAATCCGCGATGTGGGCAATCTCCCGATCGAGCACGTCGTCAGGCAGGCGATAACTGGGGATGCCGTAGCGCAACATGCCGCCGCCGTGCTCGTTCATTTCGAACACGGTCACGGCGTGACCCTTCTGACGCATGTAGTATGCCGCCGTCAACCCGGCCGGCCCGCCGCCGATGACGGCAATCTTCTTACCGGTTTCGGGAGCCACCTCGGGCCGGTACGGATGCTCGGCCTTCAAATCCAAGTCGGCCACGAAACGTTTCAGGGGGTTGATGGCCACCGCCCCATCCACCTTCGTGCGGCGACACTCCATCTCGCAGCTATGGGGGCAAACCCGACCACAGACCGAAGGGAAGGGATTCGTGCGCTTGATGGTCTCTAAGGCACCCGCGAAATCCTCGGCCGCTATCTGGGCGATGTAGGTCTGGATGTCGATGTTGTCGGGACAGGTCATGCGACAAGGGGCCACGCAGTCGGCATCGTGAGCCGACATGATCAGCTCCAGGGCCATCTTGCGCGCTGCCCGGATCTCTTCGCTGTCCGTCCGAATGTTCATGCCCGGCGCCACTTTGGTGGCACAGGAAGGCACGAAGCCCGGCTTGCCTTCCATCTCCACCAGGCAAACGAAACAGGAACTGAATGGCTCCAATCGCGGATCGTGGCAGAGGGTGGGGATCTTTTTGCCCTCGCGACGCGCCACATCCAAGATGGTCTCACCCTCTTGCGCTGTGACTTCTTGTCCGTCCAGATGGAATTTAATCTCAGCCATGGTGACGTCTCCTCAAACCACATCGATCGCGTCGGGACGGCAGCGATCAACACAAAGGCCACAACGGGTGCATATTTCTTGGTCGATGACGTGGGGCTGCTTCTTTTCGCCCGTGATGGCATTCACCGGGCAAGCCCGCAAACAAACGCCACAGCCGGTACAAGTCTCCGGGTTGACGACGTAAGAGATAAGCGCCCGGCAGGCCTTGGCCGGACACTTGCCCTCGTTGATGTGAGCCTCGTACTCCTCGCGGAAGTAGCGAATGGTCGTCAGCACCGGATTGGGTGCCGTCTGACCCAAACCGCACAAAGAGCCGCGCTTGATGTTGACGGCCAGTTCTTCTAAGAGCTCGATGTCGCCTTCCTTGCCCTTGCCCTCGGTGATGCGTTCCAATATCTCCAGCATGCGCCTGGTGCCGATGCGGCAGAAGGTGCACTTGCCGCAACTTTCCTTCTGGGTGAAGTCCAAGAAAAAACGCGCCATGTCCACCATGCACGTGGACTCATCCATGACCACCATGCCGCCCGAGCCCATGATGGCGCCCGTCTGATTCAAAGAATCGTAGTCCACCGGCGTGTCGGCCAGATGCTCCGGGATGCAGCCCCCGGAGGGACCGCCCATCTGCACCGCTTTGAACATCTTGCCATCCGGTATGCCGCCGCCGATGTCGGTGACGATCTCACGGATGGTGATGCCCATGGGCACCTCCACCAAACCGCCCCGGTTGAT
>JAUVAM010000237.1 GCA_030591745.1 Deltaproteobacteria bacterium | reverse complement strand
CAACCGCTGGCCCTCATCATCGCGAAAGGCAGCCAGGCCATCCAAGGCATTACCCACCAGCGCCAACAGAGGACCGCGCGCTGCGTCCACATCCACGCCGGCCTCTTGCCATGTGATCACGCCTTCGGCACGAAGCAATGCGGAAAGCGAAGGTTCATCATCCAAACCACAGATGCGAGCAAGATCGCGATACAAGTGGTGATAACTTTTTGCTAGATCCTCGTTAAGCACAGGTTGACCCAATGCGACCGCTCCTGAGCCCAGGCGCACATGGCATTCCACCCTGCCGCGCCCAACTCGGTTGCGGATGGCCCGCTCCACATCCACCTCCAGTGCGAGCCATTCGCGAGGCAATGACATTCTTACGTCCTTGAATCGGTGGTTGACCGAACGAAACTCAACCGTCACCGCGCAACCACCGATCTCTCCCTCCGCCCTTCCATATCCAGTCATGCTCTTCACGATTTCTCCTCCTGTGATGATTCGATCCTCTTATCTAAGCGGTCCGACCAAGTCAAACGCTGGTCACCCCAACAACGACTTTGCAGCATTCAAAGCCATTGCCACTTCGGCGGGCTCCTCGCCCGGCAAAGCCAAATTGCAAACGTCCTGATAAGGATGCCCCCAGCGACTCGCCACACCCGAGGCAAAAATGCTCAACGTGGGTCTGCCGACCGCTACGGACAAATGCATGGGTCCGGTGTCGTTGGTTACCAAGAGATCGAGATTGCGCATCAGACCCGCGAGCTCTTCTAAGTCGGTGGCCGGCGCTTCAACCACGCCTTGCCGTAAGGCCAGGCCAAGGTCATCCCGCATGCGCTCTTCGCCAGGTCCCCACAACAACACAATCTCTGCATCAAGCTGCTGCTGAAGCTGCCTGCCCAATTGAATATAATAAGGCAGCGGCCATCGGCGTTCCATTTTCCGTGAGCCCGGCCAAAACCCCACCAAGGGCTGATTCAAATGGTGCGACCGAATCCATCGTCGCCACCGATGCACCTGCGCTTCGCCCAGGCTGCTCCGCAACCGGGGAGGTGACAAACCAAGTTCGGGGTCCATCGGCTGCAGCAAGCGCATACGCTGGCGAAGCTCATGCTCTTCTTCCGGGCCCGGCAAGACCAGGTGGCTATGAAAACCATCCCAACCCACTCGCTGGTAGCCAATCCGCATCGGCGCCCCAGAGTAATATGTCAGCGCCGCGTGAGTGAAAGAGAACGCATGCCAGGCGCTGGCGTCGACCGCAACCTGATAGCCCGCCGAGCGCACCTGTCGAATGGCCCGCCTCCAGCGATGGGGCTTGCTCAAAAACCAGCGCTTGTCCAACATGTGTAAATGGTCCAACCCGTCCAAACTCCGGGCCACCAACTCCATGCGCGTACTGGCCATCAAACCCAACTCCACCCCAGGCCATCGAATCCGAATGGCGTCAATCAAAGGCTGCATGCCCAGCAAATTGCCAACCCGCTCATCCACCCGAAGCAGCAAAATCTTCTCTGGAGCGCCTTCCGGAGACTTGGCGGTCCGCCTGGAAAACAACATCTTTGCCAAGCCATGAAGCACGCGATGGCCAGCCATGATAATTCCTTCAGACCACAGTCGTGGCAGGCTGCCCCGCCTGGGCTTCCTGGCGCTCTTCGTTGCAAGCCGGCACGGGCGTCTGTAAATCGGCGATCTGTCGTAAGGCCGCGATCACCTGTTCGGGGCTCACGAGGCGCATGCAGTCGTGGTGGCGCTCAGGGCATCGATTTTGACCATGGTGACTGCATGGTCGGCACCTGACGTTGGCGATCAGCACCTGGGTGTGCTCGGAAAAACAATGCACCTTGGGATCGGTGGGCCCAAAAATAATCACGGTCGGAACCCCCAATGCGCGAGCCATATGGGTAAGCCCTGAGTCCCCACCCACGACCATGTCGCAATGCTCCAGCAAGGCCGCCGTCTCGCTCAGCCGGTTGCCCACACAAGACAGAAGGGTCTGCCCCAAAACCCCGTCGATCTCCCGGGCAATGCTTCTCTCATTCGGTCCACCCATCAGCACGGGCACATAGTTCCTCGCTCTGAGAAACTCCGCCAGGCTTGCGAAGTACACAGCCGGCCATCGCTTGGTGGGCCAAACCGAACCAATGCACAAGCCCACCAGACGGGCATCTTCCGACAAAGCGTTGCGATTGAAAAAGGCATCCCGGTAGACGCGCCCCTCTGCCGGTGCCTTGAGCCTCAGCCTGTATGACTCCGAGAGTATCCCGACCGGCTCAAGCAGGGACAAATCCTGTCGGATCCGACAGGGCTCGTTCGCCCTAGGCTCGATTCGATGGGTGAACCCCAGAGCGCTCACTCCCCCGGCATAGCCGATGCGGATCGGAACGCCTGACAGTCTGGCCAGAAGCGCCGTTCTTGCGGAACGGTGCGGTGAGATCAGCAAATCAAATCGACCCTGCCTGAGACGCTTGGCCGCTCGAAGCAAGCCCAGCGGCCCCGAGTCCCGGTGCCGTTTATCAAAAGGCAAGACTTCATCGACCCCAGGGATGCAAGCCGCCACCTCCGCTTTGTCCGGCTGGACCATCATGGCTACATGGCAGTCGGGATGAGCTTGTTTCACCGCATGCGCCAATGGTGAAGAGAAGACCACGTCGCCCACGAAGGCCGTCTGCACAATGACCACGCGTCGTGGTGCTTGCAATTCAACGCTGGCTGAGGGTTTGGTCAATCTGGCTCCTGGGTGATTTCTGTCTGCGCTGCCCAAGTCGAAAGTATAGAACTGGTGTAATCGGCTGGCAAGCGAGAATTGACCGAGTTCAAGGGTCCGACAATTTGGCCATAAGCCCTTGAATTTTTTCAAGCTGCCTGGACAAAGTGAAACGGTGGACGGCAACCTGCCTCGCACGTCGGCCCATTTCCAAGAGATCTTCCGGCTGATGCAACAAGTCCCACAAGGCCTGGCCGAGGTCCCCTTCAGTTACCAACTTGCCGGTGCTGCCGTCTTCCACGATCTCGGCCAGCGCTCCTCGGGGGGCCGCAAGCACCGGCACACCGCATGCCATAGCCTCCAGAGCAGCACGACAAGTCCCGTCGTTGCCGGGTGCCAGGATCACCTTGAGTTGCAGATCGGGATAAAAAGCAGGCAGATCATTTCGGTAGCCGACGAAATGGAGTCTTAGCGCCCAGCTTTGATCCTCCACCTCATGCCTGAGAGATTCTTCCAGTTCTCCTCGACCCGCCAACAAAAGGTGAACCCCAGGCAACTTGGCTTCCACCTGCCTCCATGCATTAAGCAACGAGCGATGCCCCCGCCCCTCCTTCATGCGAGCCACCATGCCCACCAGGACTTTGTCTTCGGCCAAGCCCAACTCTTCCCGCAAACCCCCACGCGGGCCAGGCCTGAAGAGCTCTGAATCCACGGCTCCCTCGATGGCCAAAATGCGATCTGGAGCCATCAATCCCCGATCGCACAAATCATCCCGCATGGCCTCGAAGGTACAGATCAGTCCATCAGCCCGACGAAGCTGCCAACGCCGTGACGGGGACGCCGCCTCTTCGGTATGCAAAGTCCGAAGCAAGCGTGTCCGGCTGCGCTTCGGTCTCGCCAGGGCAGCCAGGGTGTGATCATGGGAGCGATGACAGTGGATGAAGTCAAAGCGGTCGCTGGCGAACAAGCGCTTGAAAGCCAGGATGTCGCGCATATTCAAAATGGGACCCGCTTTGACGGACAGGATGAGACCATCAAAAAGCGGCACTCCCCATTCGGACGCCTTTCCCCGCAGATCTCCGTCCCGCAGGCTATCGACAGCCAGAGCAACATCGTGCCCGGCATCAAGTTGGGCTCGCGCCAAACGCACAACCGGCTCGGCAGGACCTGTCCACAGCGGATAGGCCAAACAGTGCAAAATGGAATAAGTGCGGCTCAAGCCAAACCAGCCTTGCGAAGCCGCTCGATGAGCTGCGTGGTGGAGTGCCCCTTCGGATCACCGGCGACAGCCACACGGCCGCCGTAGGCCTCCACAGCATCCCGCTCAGGTATGCTCTCCGGGGTATAGTCCGTCCCCTTGACGTGCACATCCGGTTTAAGCAAAGAGATCACCCGCCGCACATCCGGCTCATCAAAAAGAACAACGTAGTCCACACAAGCCAAAGCACAAAGAAGCTCGATGCGCTCCTCTTCTGGAATCCAAGGCCTGCCTTCGCCCTTCAGAACACGTACAGAGGCATCGCTGTTGACGGCCACCACCAACACTTCGGCCAATTCCGACGCCGCCTGCAAGTACCGCAGATGCCCCACATGCAGTAAGTCGAAGGCCCCGTTGCACAGAGCAGTGCTCTGTTCCCGCCGGCGCAACTCCTCAAGTTCACTTAAAGCGAGGCGCTTATCGCCACAGTGCTTTTCAGAAAAACAAGTCAAACTTGTCCCCCGTGGGCGCTTAGCAACTCTTCCTGCTTCACCACCGCGGTGCCCACCTTGGTGACCTGAAGACCACCGGCGATATTGGCCAACTCCAGGGCCTGCCCCGCCTTGCCTCCCGCGGCACGGGCCAGAGACCAGGTTGCCAGTACGGTATCGCCGGCCCCGGTCACGTCCGCCACTTCTTCCGAGCCAAAGGCTGGCACGGCCACGGTGGGCAATTTTCTTTCAAACAGGCACATGCCACGCCGGCCTCGCTTGAGCAGCACCGAGCCGACATCACTGTTTTCGAGTAACCACCGCCCCGCTTGCTCCAAATCCGACTTAGAGCGAATCTCTTGTCCCCAGGCCCGCTCAAGCTCCGGTTCGTTGGGCGTCAAGGTGGAAACCCCTCGGTAGGTCTCGATGCGAAATCTTGAATCCACGAAGATGGGCAAGGCTGCCTCATGGGCCAACTCGAAGACCCGCTCAAGCACAGGCCCGTCCAGCACGCCTTCGTCGTAGTCGCTCACCACCAAAGCCGAGGCTCCTTCCAGGGCTTTGGCCAAACGCCCCAGAAGCAAATCTTGATCCGATGCAGCAATGGGCAAAGAGTTAAGTCTATCGATGCGCAGCATCTGCTGCCGTACCGTGTGGCGCCCACCAGCCAAAACCCGTGTCTTGGTCGTGGTGAACCGACCGGCTTCGACCATCACCCCATCGCAGTCGATGCCCTGGTCCACGAAGGCCTTCTGCAGAGCCCGCCCCGACTCGTCATCGCCCACCAGACCCACCGGTCGCGGACTTGCCCCCAAAGCACGCAGGTTGGCCACCACGTTGGCGGCGGCACCACATCTCACTTCGCGCCATCGTTCGGCCACGATGAGTACAGGAGCCTCCCGAGAAATCCGACTGGTGATGCCATGGATGTACTCGTCGGCCACCAGGTCGCCGAGCACGACCAATGGAAGCCCGTCAAAGGCCCGAATGAGATCGAGATTGTTCAAAAGGGTCACCTTAAAAACCTGTCAAATCAAATATAACCCAACTCAACGGTCACCACTTCGGCACCGCCCCCGCCAGCGTCCAAATCAGCGCAGCCGTGCAAAATCACGGCCCCGGATACCCCCAAGGCCTGCACAAAAAACAAACGCCTTCCCGGACCCACCTGAGTCAAAACGAGGTCAAGCGCATCGGGATCAACTTCTTGCCGGGATTCAACGACGTAACCTGCATTGTCCGGCAGGGCGGTTCCGTCCAGCAAGGCCTGACAAGTCGAGGCATCGGCCGGCTCGATGGCCATCACGACAAGGGACTCCGTGTAGGACTTGGCATCTGAGCCGTCATCGGGAAAAACGATGTTCAACTCAAAATGAACGGTTCCTCCACAAGCCAAAAGAAATATGGGTATCAGCCAACCAAATCTGGTCATGAGCACCTCAACGAATATTGATGGCGTAGTCCTGAGGTCCGGTGGGGTCCCCTCCGCTCATGCCGAGGCCAACACCCACGCCCACGGCGCCGACCACCACCACGCCGACGGCCGTCCAGAACCACCAGGTTTCGTACCAGATGCCCCCCTTGTCCTGGTCGCCGTCATCGCGCAAGCCGTCACCTGAATCACCGAAATCCACGGCACCGCCGCCCTCGGTCTTTCCGTCCGCATCGGCCAAGGCGATGCCCGCGCCACCGGGCTTGATGGTAAGCGGCGCATCCGGGCCGGGGCTGCGGTGTAACACACTGCCCGAGGGACTGATGGCTTCAAAATAGTAAGACAGCAGGTCCTTGCCCAAAGAGCCCGGCAGTTTCAGGTTGGCCGGTCCGGGACCGGCCACGGTGACCGGCGCGGTTTTGATCCAGGCGCTCGTGCCCACTCGATAAACCAATCGCAGGCCTGCGATCATGCCATGGGGATCTTTCAGGTCCACGGACAGCTCCAGGCCGTCGAGTTTTGCGACTTTCTCCGGACTTGCGTGTTCGATGGTGATGGGCCCAAAGCTCTGGGCCATGGCCAGGGCCTGATAAAAAGGAGCCGCCAGCTTGGGTGAAATATCTGCCGACAGCTTGAAGTCGGGTTGAAT
>JAUVAM010000562.1 GCA_030591745.1 Deltaproteobacteria bacterium | reverse complement strand
GAAAATATCGCCTTCATCCGGATCAAGGCTGGGTGCGCAGGCGTTGGCGAAGCCCGTGGTGCCATGGGTAAAGAGCACCTGGGGTCGGGGGGCGATGGTCTCGCCGTCGATCCAGGGGATGACGACGAGCCCGGTGGCCTCGATGGCTTGGCCCTTGTCCTGGGTGGTGTAGCGCAGTCGGAAAACCCGGATGCCGAAAGGAGAGGGCGTGAACATGTCGGCGCCGGCCAGGGTGAGCATGGCATCGATGGTGGCGGCATTGTAACGCAGGCCATCGATCTCGGAAAAGGAGACCACGGAGCCAACCTGCTCGGTCGGCAGCCAACTATATGCCTCAAGCCCACAGCCGCCGGGCACGAATTCGGGCTTGTCATCGCCGCCCGAACTACAAGCGAAGGATGCAAGCAAAATGAACCCGAAGGTAAGAATGACGAGGTGTTTGCTTTGCTTGTGCATCTGGGCTCTCCAGTCGGCGTTTGTTGTTTCGGAATATCTTATGCGTCCCTCAGGTGCAAATGCTCGTCGTGAGTCGTTGAGTCCATGGCCCTCGTGAACTATGCTGTATTCTATGTGCCGAGGCTCTATGGGTAGTTTTTGGAAGGGTGGGCTGGGCTGCCTGGTTTTTTTCTGCGCTGCTTGCGGTGGCGGGGAGTGGTCGGGCGCGGGTGGGGCGGGCTTCGATTTGGCGGTCTGGCCCGGGACCCTGGCGGGAGACTGGGTGCGGGAGGTTGAAGGATGCCCCGGGGCTGAACGGCGCTGGAGTTTTTATCCCCCCGAGACTTTCGTTGAGACTTTGAGCGATCCTTTTGGGTGTGCCGGGGAGGCGGGCGAGTGGTATGGCGGCATGGAGGCGGGGGCCGGGCATCTTTTGGATTTGACCAGCGAGGGGCCTGAGCGTTTTCGTCGCTTCGTTGCGGCCATCGTTGAGGATGAGCTCAATATCCGGGCTTTTGTTGATGAGGGCGAGGGGCGTTGCTTTTTTCGTCATCACTGGCAGACTCATTTGGCCCAAGATTTTTATGATCGGCGCTTGGGGCTTCGACTTTGCTTCGACAGGCCCCTGGGCGCCGATAGCCCTCCGCATCGGGTGCAGATGCAGGTCTGGCTTTGTGACGACGCGGGAACCAATGCGCCGGCCGCCACCGGTTATTGGACATGGTCTTTCGGGCTGCATGCAAGGGTGAATCTTGAAGAGAATTGGCTGCGCTGTTGGCCGGCGGAATTGTCCGAAGAAAGTCTGCAAGACGGCTGGGAGCGCTTTGTCGAGGAGCAGGGGATCGAGGCGAGTTTTGGTGTTCGTTTGAGTCGGGCTTTGAAAGACGGTCTGTTGCCGCACTGGTTGTGGCGAGAGGGAAAACTCGTGGAAGAGGCTCCGGCCGCCTGGCTGATCAAGGTGCCGTAGTGGGTGGACCCGGGAAGGGAGTCCGTGGTAGGGGATTTTGGAAGGCTCGCACGAGGAAGAGCACCATGCGCATCTTGGGTATTTTAGGGAAAACAAAGCATCCTGATATCGAGCAGGCCGTGAGCAGTGTTTTGCGACCGGCCAAGGCCGCCGGCTGCCGAGTGCTGGTCGAGAAAGGCCTGGCGAACCTGGCCCCGGATGCCGATGCGCTGTCTCCTGAAGAAGTGGCCGCGCAGGCCGAGTGCCTGGTGGTGCTGGGTGGGGACGGTACCTTGATTCGCGCGTTGCGTCTGCTTGATGAGCGACAGGTGCCCATCTTCGGCATCAATTTGGGTTACCTGGGCTTTTTGACTCCCTTCACCGTGGACGAGGCGGAGGCGGAGTTCACCCGGGTTCTTCGCGGTGATTTTGAGACCGACGATCGCATGCGTTTGCAAGTGGACGTCCTTCGTGGAGACAAGCGGCTCAGTCGCCAGCGAGTTTTTAACGATTTGGTGGTCAGCTCGGCTGAGATCAGTCGCATCACCACGGTGCGTGCTCACATCGACGGTTCTTTCGTGACCGCGTACCGTGCGGACGGTTTGATCGTGGCCACGCCTTCGGGGTCCACGGCGTACGCCATGGCCGCCGGAGGGCCTATCGTCATGCCCAACAGCCGGGCGCTGGTCCTGGCACCCATCTGTCCCCACACGCTGACCATGAGGCCTCTGGTTGTGCATGGCGACTCGCGCATTCGGCTTGAATTGGACGAGGATGGCCCCCCCATGGTGGCCACCTTCGATGGACAGCATGTAGTCGAGATGGCCTGCGGAGATCGTTTGGAGATCGAGCAAGCCCCGGGTCGGGTGCTCCTGATTCGGCCGCCCCGGGATCAGTTCCAGCTTCTGCGCAGCAAGCTCAAATGGGGCCAGGGTTGACGACGCCATGCTGAGCTACTTGGCCATCCGCGATTTCGCCATCATCGACAGGCTCGAGGTTGAGTTCGAACGCGGGTTTTCTGTGCTCACCGGCGAGACGGGGGCGGGCAAGTCCATTCTGGTCAACGCCCTGCACCTCTTATTAGGCGGCCGGGCCAGTCCGGACATGATCCGCACCGATGCCGAGACGGCCGAGGTGCAGGCTGTCTTTGAGCTGGGTCAAAAGGCGCCGCAACGAGTGCGCCTGCAGGCGCTCGACATGGAGGCCGGAGATGAACTCTGCATCCGGCGAGTCATCACCCGCGCCGGACGCAACCGCGTCTTTGTCAATGACAAGCCCTTGACCTTGGCTGGGCTGACCGGACTTTGCTTCGACTTGCTCGACATATCGGGTCAGCACGAGCATGTGGGTTTGACCGATGAAGACAATCACCGGGGGATTTTGGATGCATTTGGAGCCCTGGATGAGCAGCGGCGGCAGGTGGGTGAGGCGGTTCGACGCTTGCAAGCTTTGAAGCAAGAGCAAGCCCGTCTGCTCAAGGCCGAGCAGCAGCGGGTCGAACGAGAGGAATACCTTCGCTTTGCGCTGGAGCGCATCGACGAAGTGAACCCGGAGACAGGAGAAGAGGGGCGGCTGTCGGTCGAGCGGATGCGTTTGCGCAACGTCGAGAAATTGGCTTCGGGTATGGCCGCGGTTTTGGCCACGGTCTATGAACAGGACGGGGCAGCCCTGGAGCAGCTGGGGGTGGCGCATAAGACCCTGGACGCATTGCTTGCCTTTGACCCGGAGCTGGGTTCCGAGGCGGAGGGACTGCTTGCTGCCATGCAGGCCGTGCAAGATGCGGCTCGTGAGCTTGAGAATCGGCAAGCCAGCCTGGAGGCGGAGCCGGATCGCTTGGAGTGGGTCGAACAGCGTCTGGCCGACTTGAAGTCCTTGATGCGGGTTCACGGCCCGGCATTGGAGGATGTTCTGAGCAAGCGACAGGCCATGGCGGAGGAGTTGGAGGAGCTCGGGGGGATGGCTGAGCGCCGCAAGGATCTGGCAGAAGAGGTCGCGTCGGCCAAACGAGAGGCCTTGGCCCTGGCCCGGGATTTGTCCAAGAGCCGGCAGGCGGCGGCTCGGGAGTTGGCCGGTCGCATCTTGACCGAACTG
>JAUVAM010000206.1 GCA_030591745.1 Deltaproteobacteria bacterium | reverse complement strand
CGGAAGCGTTGGCTTCCGGGTCTTTTTTTGTGGTTTTTACTTTTGGTTTTTGCTTCGGCCTGGAATTGACATGGCTCTGTCTTTCTGTTTGACTAACACGCACTTTTCACTAGCAAAGTGGTGGGTATGGACGGTCTGGAAGAACAAATCGATGATCTGCGAGCAGAGCTGGCTGAAAACCCCTCATCCGAGTGTTTTGTAGAGCTGGGCGAACTGCTGATCGTTGCAGGTCGTGCGAAAGAAGCCGCCCGCGTTTGTCTTAATGGATTGGGCTTCAATCCCAGCTTGCCTCGGGGTCACTTCGCCTGCGGCAAGGCCCTGATCGCTTCAGGGGATTTGGACGAGGGCGTGCGCTCTTTTGAGCGGGCTTTCTCCTTGCAGTCTCGGGACGTGTCCATGTACGCCGAGGCGGGCCATTTCCTGGTGGACACAAATAACGCCGCATACGCCCGTCTCTACCTGGACAAAGCCATGGCCTTGGAGCCGAACGATCCCCGGGTCTTGGACTTGGACAGTCGCATGGATGATCCCTTAGGCGACGACTACGAACAGCTTGAAACCCGGCCCTACAATGTGGAGGCGCTGGAACAAAACGATGAGCCGGCTCCTTTGGTAGAGGAAGCATCGATTGATCTTGGAGAAGAAGACGACGAAGACGAACCGCCCACCATGTATATGAAAAATCCGCTGGCAACCCAGGCGGTCGACCAAATGGTGGCCGACGTGGACGCGGATCGCGAAGTAGAGGACGATACCCTCTTTGATCCTGGAGCCGGCTTGAGGGCCGAGGTCTCCAACGCGGTGAATCAGGTGGCGATCGAGCGGGGCGAGCCGCCCACCATGTTCGAGCCATCCGAGCCCTCGCCCTGGGACGTCGTATCGGACGTGAACGCGGCGCCGGAGGCCGAGGTCGCCAAGGCCCCCGGGCCCGAGCCGCCCACCATGTTCGATCCGCCCATCCAAGAGCAAGCGGCACCTCTTGCGCCCGCGAAGCGGGCCGAACCGCCCACGCGCTACGCGAACGATTCCGGCGGGGTCGGGGACTACGTTGATCCGATGGACTCCCTGATCGCGCCCAATGCATCGATTAGTTACTGGAAAGTCTTGGCCGTGGTGGGGCCTTTGCTGCTGGCGGCCATCCTGGGCGGTATTTTCTTCGGCATGCGGCACCTGCGCTCCGAAGAGATCAACACCCTCTTGGAGCAGTCTTTGGGCTCGAACGGCCAAGACACCTTGATGGGCTACGGGACAGCTCGAAATTCTTTGCAGAACCTGCTTGAGTTAGAGCCGGAAGATGCACGGGGACGTGCGCTGATGGCCCTGGTATGCGCTCGCATGCACGACGAATACGGACCCAATCTGAGCGCCCAGCAAGAGGCTGGAAAACTCCTCAGGACTCTGCAGAGCGAGGACCTGAGCCAGTCTGAAGACGGGCCTGCCGTGCAGGTGGATCTTCTGTGGGTGCAGTATCATCTGCGTACGTCGTCAGAGTTGGAGAAGCTGATAAAGGAAGTGGACGCCCTTTCGAGCAAGATTGACGACGATCCGCGTTTGAGCGAACTTTCGGGTCGTCTGGCTTTGGCGACTGGCCATACGGATGAAGCGCGGGCCAGGTTGGAGTCCTGCCTGGCCAAGACGCCGACCTACGTGCGGGGCCTGAACGCCCTGGGCCGCTTGGAGCAACAAGGCGGCAGGCTTGAGCGTGCCCGAGAGCATCTGGTGCGTGCTTTGGCCATCAACGGTGTGCATACGGCTTCCTTGTTGGCCTTGGCGAAGCTCAGGTTGCAGCAAGGGCAGGATTTGGACCGGGCATTTGAAGACGCCGAAAAGGTTCTGGCTTTGCCGCAGGTTACCGATCGCGACAAGGCCGAGGCTCACCGCTTGTTGGCCCACCTGTCTTTTGTGAAAGGAAAGCGTTCAGGCGCTTTGTCTCAGGTCAAGTCGGCCGCCGACCTGAGGCCGGATTCGACAGAAATGCAAATGGCCCTGGCTCGCTTGTGTTTGGATTTCTACGAACTGAACGAGGCGCGCGCGCGGATTGATCGGCTGCTGGAGTTGAAGCCGGAGGATCTGAATGTGCGTTTGATGCTGGTGGCGGCCCTTTTGCCCCGCGGGAGGGCAGGAGAAGCCCTGCAAAAGCTGGCTGAGCTGGTGGGCAAAAAGGTGCCGGCGGCGCCGTTTCTTTTGTTGCGCGGTCAGGCCTTGCTGGAAACCGGACAGGCCGGTGCAGCCCTCAACGATCTGAAACAAGTGCCCGCTTCGTCGGATGAGAAATCGCATGCACGGGCAATCGAAGTGCTGGCCATGCTGGGGAAGGGCGACAAAAACGGAGCCAAACGCCTTGCGCTGAGATTGAAGAAGTCCAAAGATGCATTGGGCTGGACGCACTACGCCATGGGCCGGGTACACCTGGCGCGTGGATTGAACAACGCGGCCAAGGCTTCTTTTGCCAAAGCCTTGGACCTGGATCCACACTGTTACAAGGCCTATGCCCAACTCGGGGGCATCCAACTGCGTCGCAAAAACTGGGATGAGGCGGAGAGCTGGCTTACCAAGGCCATTCGAGCCAATCCCTACGATCCCGAGGCCCACTTTTTGCTTGGGCAGGTTAAATTGGCCAAGGCGGAGAACAAGCGGGCCTTGGCTTCCTTTGTTCGGGTGCTCCAGGAGCAATCCTCCTCGGCTCCTGCCCTGGTGGGCATGGCCGAAGCCCTGCTGAACATGGGCGAGCTAAAAAAGGCCCTGAAGGCCATCCGCAAGGCGCGCAAGTATGGGGCTGGCGAAGCCCACGATCGACATGTCGAGGGCCGGGTTCTGATGGCCAACGGCAAGTTTCATTCGGCGGTTCGTGCGCTGACGGCAGCCGATGAGCTCAAGCCGCGGCGTGGTGAAATTTTGGCCGATCTCGGCTTGGCCTTGTTGAGCGCTCGTTCCATCTCCAAGGCGGAAAAGACCCTCAAGAACGCCTTGCGCCGAAAACGCTCGTCCCGCGCCCAGGAGGGCCTGGCCAAGGTGCACAAGGTGAGGGGCAAGTGGCGTGATGCGGCTGGGGCCTTTAGCAAAGCGGCCAAGTACGCGAAGAGAGAAAAAGAACCGGCCGAGGAAGTGGCCCGTCTGTATATGGCGGCGGGCTATGTGTCGCTCAAGGACAGAAAGTCCAAGGACATGCGCTATGGCCGTGCTCGTACTTACTTCCGCAAGGCCAAAAAGGCCATGCCGAAGGATCCCGCTCCTCGCTTTCAAGTGGCGGCCGCCTGGGACCGACAAGAGAAATTTGGCAGCGCTCGCAAGGCTTATTTGAATGTGCTTGAGGTGGACGCCGAACACGCCCGGACCCTGTATCAACTGGGACTTCTGGAGTACGCCGACGGTCGGGACGCCAAGGCCAAGGAGTTTCTCAGCCGCTTTGTCAAAGTCGAGTCCAAGGGCAAGCGGGTCAGGCGCGCCAAAGGCATTCTGCGAAAGCTCAAGTAAAGTCCGTCTGAAAACGTCGAAGAGGATACCATGGGCATAGAGCTGGGCAAGTTCATTGTGCTCGAAGGCATCGATGGTGCGGGCACCACGACCCAGGCCGACTTGTTGGTGACCCATCTGCTGAAACAAGGCAGGCAGACGCGATTGACCCGCGAACCCAGCACGGGCCCTGTGGGATCGCTATTGCGCGGCGTACTGGGGGGGCGGGTTGTGGGCCCTGAGTTGGATGGCGAGCACTTGCCCATCCCCAACGACGTCATCGCTTTGCTTTTCGCCGGCGACAGGTTGGACCATCTGGCCTGTGAGGTGGATCCGGCGCTGGCTCGTGGCGACTGGGTGGTGTCGGATCGCTACGTGCATTCCAGTGTCATTTACCAGTCGGTGGAAGGTGAACTGGACTGGATTCGCGGCATCAACAGTCGTGCTCGTGTGGCGGACGTTTGTTATGTCTTGGAACTCTCCGCCGAACAGGCGGCCGCCAGGCGCAGCCATCGAGGCAGCGAAGAGATATACGAGAAGTTGGATTTCCAGCG
Source organism: Deltaproteobacteria bacterium (assembly GCA_030591745.1). The sequence goes on along the minus strand of JAUVAM010000206.1, from coordinate 2,852 downwards.
AAAAGTGGCCGAGGGCTATCGTCGCTTGCCGGAAATTTTTCCAGGCCAAGCCATTGTCATGCTGGACGGCAGCGCGGATACCGCCACTGTGCATGCCGCCATTCTTTCAGATTTGACCCTGCGCTTCGGATAAGGGGGCAGCTTGGGGCATTATGACGCCATCGTGGTAGGGGCGGGTTATGCCGGTTTGGCCTGCGCGGCCCAGCTTGCCGGGCGTCGGGTTTTGGTGCTTGAACGGCATGAGAGCGTGGTCAACAAGCAACGGGGCTGCCTGGGTCTTCATTTGCCTTTCGGGCAGGCCATGGAAGTTAGGGGCGAGGATCTTTATATCCAGGGATTGGACTTGCTCGTGGAAGGGGGCGTACGCGCCCGTATTGGACGGATGGATATCCGCGGGCAGCAAGAGCGGGTCTTGGTGTCCTTGGACAGGCCTTTGGCGGTCATCGACGAGCGCAGGCTGAAGGGGGCCTTGCTGCGACGGGTGCGCGAGCAGGGCACAGAGGTTCGGCTACAGGCCTCGGTGCGAGAGATTGCAACGGATGGTCGGGAGGCCTTGGTACGAGCGGATGAGGAACATCGGGCGCGGATATTGGTGGGTGCCGATGGGGCCCACAGCCTGGTGGCTCGTCGCTTGATGCCCCGAAGGGAAAAACTGGGTTTGATGTTCCAGCGGGAAGCCGAAGTGGATCGTCTGGATTTGGCCCCGGAAACCTTGTTGATGCAACTAGACGATATCAGCAACTGGTTTTCGGGTATTTCTTTGGGAGATCGCGCTTTGGTATCCGTGGTGCAGTTCGTAAAAAACCGGGGTGTGCCCAGGGATTTGGAAGCTCAACTGCAAGATCGCATTGAGCGTCTGGGTGTGGGGCGAAGATTGGCGGGTCAATCTGCCATCGTCAGACTTTATGCACCGGCATCCCATGCCGTTTCGGACAATTTGTTGATCTGCGGCGATGCGCTCTCGGTTTTTGGCTGGTCTTCCATCTCCGGGGCTATGAGCATGGGGACCTTGGCAGGGCGGAGTGTCCAGCGTTTTTTGGCCGGCAGTCGCTACGCCTTGCCTCATTATGAAGAGCAATGGCGTAAGGATGCAGGTCAGGTTTGGTTGGAGCGACTTCGTTGGTCAAAGCCCTTGCTCTCACGTTTCAAGGCCCATCGAGTGGACGCTTTGATTCGGGCACTGAGAGGTCGAGGTGATCGCAGCGTCGTGGGGCAGGGGGCTTTGTGGTGGCGCCTGCCCGCGGTCTTGACTCGTCTGTTTATGTGACATTCGTCACGCCATTTTTTCTACTCTTTGTGTGTGACCTGCCACAAATGTCAGGTTCTTCTGGGACGTCGCTTGGCGGGGTTGGAGATGTGCTTGTCTGATTGCGCCGCAACTACAGGCAGCTAGCAGAAATCGGTCCTTTTTTGAGGGCTTGGCATGTCCCTTGCTTTATTGAAGTGCATCAGCGGCTAGACAAAGCGAAAGGACGGTGCACCATGTTTCACAGCCAAAGAGCGAGGCAAGCCATGAAACGTGCAATCGCTGCAAAAAATCCAGAAGACTTGCGTGACTCTCCCCGTTTTGATGTGGCCCTTCGAGTGATGAGCCACAGTGGTGATTTCGTTGAACGATACGGTCGTTTGGGGATCAATGGTTGCTATTTTGAGTCCCCGGAAATTCATCGCCTGGGTCAGAGCGTCATGATCCGTATCGGTCTGCTCGGTCTGGGAGTCGAAGTGGAAACACTCGCCAAGGTGGTCTCCGTGGGTCCAGCCGGTGGGCAAGTGGGCGTGGCTCTTCGTTTTTCTGAAGTACCCTTCGAGACCGAGCGGCTCATCGCTCGTTGGTTGGATATGATGGTCGAGGCCCACCGGCAGGTCGCGGCTGGTTAATCGGCAATTCTTAGCCCCTTCTTTTTGAAATTGTTGACATTTCGTCCTGCCTGAGGTACGCAGCTTGGGAACCTGTGACGCCGACCTGCGATGTGGTAGCGGGTCTTGATCGCTTAGCTGTGGAGGCCTCAAATGAATTTTGTCTGGAAGTTGGTGCTTGGAATCGGAGCTTTGGCCCTGCTGAACTCTTGCTATGAGAAAAAGGTCGTCAAACTCGACTATACTGAGAGACTCAAGTCGGGTTACTACACGCCGCACGGCCTGCCAGGTGATGGCTTCGTGGGTCGCACCCCGGCTGAAGACAAGGCGCACGGCTACCACGAATGTCCGGGACATGAGGGCGACGTGGCCAAGCCGGATCAGGGCAAGAAGATAGATACCCCTGACGAAGTGAAACCCGAAGAGAAGAAGCCTGAGGTAGTAAAGCCCGAAGAGAAGAAACCTGAAGAAGTAAAGCCTGAAGAGAAGAAGCCTGAAGAAGTAAAGCCCGAAGAGAAGAAACCTGAAGAAGTAAAGCCTGAAGAGAAGAAACCTGAAGAGAAGAAGCCTGAAGAGAAGAAGCCTGAAGAAGTAAAGCCCGAAGAGAAAAAGCCTGAAGAGAAGAGCCTGGAAGACGCATTCAAGAGCTGATCTTTTTTCTCCTTGTAGCCCACCCAATCAGCAATCCCAGTAGACCAATCTGTGCCGTGCCCGTGGGCATCGAGCTGCCGCAGCCGCAGCCTGAATCCGCCTGGCAGTCGCTGTCTTGCTCGTCGATGTAGCCGTCGCAGTCATTGTCCAGGCCGTCTTCGCAACTGCTTTCTTTGTCTTCCGGCCGGGGCAGGGGCTGGCAGGTGACGCTTTGGCCCCCCGCGCAAACCGGTACATGTTGGGCACAAAGGCCCGTGCCGCAGCTTTGTTCTCCCAGATCTTCGTCGATGGCCAGATCGCAATCATCGTCGTGGCCGTTGCAAAGTTCCTCGGCGCCAGGATGG
>JAUVAM010000116.1 GCA_030591745.1 Deltaproteobacteria bacterium | reverse complement strand
AATCAGCCGTCGCCCCGTGCAAACTGATCACGGCCTCATCGAGGCCGGCCGCCACCAACTGTTGGGCCAGGCGATCGTAAGTGAACATGCGGCCGTTGCTTACCAGGGTCACGCGCTCATAGCCGAGATCCCGTGCTCGTCTTATCAGCTCCGGCAGTTTGGCAATAAGGGTCGGCTCTCCTCCGTCGATGTCCAACTTTGCCAAGCCCTGCGCCCGGCCACGTTTCAGGGCCCAGTTCAAATCCTCCATGGGCCTTTGACGCTGGAGCCGGTCCGAAACACAGCAAAAAACACAGTGGTTGTTGCAAGCATAACCGGGCGCCAGCACCAAGGTGGCTGGATTCGAGGATTCCAGACGCCTGGCCAAGGCAGCCTTGAAGCGCATTAAATCTTTCGACTCGAATTCCTGGGTTTTGATGAGACCCGGTCCAAAGAACAAACTCGCCGGACTCAGTCCTTGTGGGTCCTTCAACAGGGCTTCTTGGCGTTTTGCATCACGATACATCGGGGTGCCCGGCACCGGCGTGGCCAACTGTAGTCTGGGTTGGGCACCGTGAACCTCGGCCAGCTCAGCCGCCAGGGAAAGGGTACGCTGCATCTGGGCCCGCGTCTCCCCAGGAAAACCAATGATGAAATGCACCTTGGGCGGCAGACCCACGCGAGCCAGCCTGCCTGAGGCCTGCTTGATGTCGTCTACACCCTGGCCTTTGCCGACGAGGTGGCGCAAGACATCTTCGTCGCCCGACTCGGCGGAAAGAGATGGCCTTCGTACGCCTGCCCGCACCATGTTGCGGACAGCCTTCGTGGACAAGCCCCGGGCCCTCAGGCCATTGGGCGCCTCCCAGGCTATTTTTCGCGCAGCCAAGCCCGCGCTGAGTTCTTCGAACCATGACGCGGAGGCGTTCAGACAATCATCCATGAAGAAAATGCGTTCAGCGCCTGTATTCGCCACGACCTCTTCCAACTGCTCGAGCACAAGTCGCACCGGCATACGACGCTGCTGATGGTCAAAATACTGTCCCGCACAGAAAGAACATCCAAAAGAGCAACCCCGGCTGGCCATCCAAGGCAGAATTCGCTCCGCTCGGTGATACTCATGGATCAAATCCAAGTTCACAGCCATTTTTTGCAGCCTGAAAAAGGCATCCATGTCCAAGAGATCAAAAGCCGGAGGCGCCAGGCGCTTAAAGGAAATGCGACGTTTTCCTGGCATGACCCCGCAGACAGGTTCCTTTTTACGACCTCGCCGCCAAGCCACCCTTTCCAAGCCCGAAGGGCTTTTGCCGCCAAGCAGTCGCTGAAGCAATTCGGGCAGGATGGACTCGGCTTCTCCAAGAACGATGGCATCGAGTTCGGGACAGGCCAAGAGCACTCGCTTCGGCTCGTAAGGAAAGTAATCGATGCCGCCGACATAGCAATCGGCCAAAACCAGCTTTGCGCCAGGAAAACGCGCAGCCAGGAGTTCAAAAAGTCTGGGCAGACTGCCGGCCTCCAACTGTCCCGGATGCTGAAACATGCTACAGCCCACCACCACGGCATCCGGTGAATCGCCAAGATCCGGAAGCAAATCCTCTGGTGCCAGGCCCATTTGCCAGCCGCCTGAAAGCCTCCGTATCCGAGGTTCGCCTCCAGCCAAGAGGGCATCGCAGAGCCGAATTTTCGCACCGGCAGCGCGCATTTGAGCTGCCGCGCTAAGCCATCCGATGGAAGCCAGGCTGGGGTAGTTTACGAATTGTTCCGGAAGTCGAAAAGGAGGCCAGACAAACAGCAGGTCCATCAGTGGACCTTCATCACCGCATCCACGATCCGCTGGGCCTGAGCCACGGCGCCTGAAAAACCCAGAATCGGCGTCGGACTGACGAAGTGCTTGTGCCGGGACGGAAAGCCCGTCTCCACCGTAGGCAGGTGTTCCCAGGCGCTGCCCGCCAGGTCAAGGCCTGGACGCACGACCACGTCCGGCGGATTCTCATCCACCAGATGGCGCAGACCTTCTTCATCCGGGCTCCAAACCACACGCGCATTACGAGGCGGCTCGTGTCCGGCCTTCGCGATAAGCTCCGCCAGGGTCTGGGGGCCGCCCATGGAACGGTCCAACAAGACAATATGACTGGGCTCCAAACCCAGTTCCAGGGCCAGGCCACACCAGGCAGCCGCCATGGCCGTGTCGGCCATGATGGCGATGCGTTTGCCTTCCAGTACCCGTTTGGCCATGCTCAGACCCGGCATGGCGTTTTTTTCTTCCCGATCGAACAGAAAATCCAAGCGCTTGCTCGGGATGGCCAACTCCGTAGCCAAAAGCTGCAACATCCGCTTTGTCGCGGTTATGCCCATGGGCAAGGGGCTCTCAAGCACCATTCGATTCGTGTGTTTGGCCAGCTTTTCTGCGCGTACACCCGCATAGGGCAAGCACAAAATAACATCAGCGCGATGACCTTCGGCGAATCGGTTACCCAAGCCGGCTGCGAGAAAGGGGGGGCCCAGCATAATACCCAGCGCCTCCACCAGGCGGCGGCATTCCTGCACATTGGCCAGCTGATCTCCTTCATGGCGATGGAAAAGGAGACCTGCCATGACCAGATTGTGTCGCTCGGCGGAGGGCTTATCCCAAGGGACCAAGCCCAGCATGGCATTGACCACGCCTGCATATCCTGTGAAAAAATCGCCAGCGAAGAGGCTCTGCGGCAATCTGAGCAGCGGGCAGGGGAGTTGCCCCCTCATTTTGCGTGCCGCATCTTCGTTCCAAGTCATGTCCTTCATGCCTGGCTCGTAGGTCATCACCGCCAAGCTGCTTTTGCGCTGCTTGCAACTCTCGGCCAGACGGTTCAAAAGAACCGGGGCCTTTTCGAAATGCCAATCATCAGCTGAAGCCAGAATCCAGGAGAGATCCGCCCCCGAGTCGTCGCTGAGATCGTGCCCCAACAACTTATCACCTGGACTTTCCTGTGATGCCGGGCCGCGGCAAGTGTGTAAAATATCCACAGCAGCACCCAGGGCATGCAGTCCCAGCGTGACGCCCAGCAAAGCATCGTTGTAAGGAGCAACAAAGGAATCTTGGGCAGTATTCTCGCTCATGGGCCTCGACCGCCCCCCCAGAAAACACAGAAGCACCAATTATAGGGCCCTGTCCAGGAGGCAAGCAAACATTGTTTCACCCTGTTTAGGAACTCAGTGCCGCAGCCACCCTGCTGGGTCCTGCCTCCAACTCACTGGGACCATAGATTTCCAGATGCCGAATCCACAAGCCTTCGCAGTTGCTGTTGAGCATGCAGTCCTGACAACGCGCAATCTTGGTCTTCAATCGGCTGACACGTTGAGATCGCCAGGCAAAACGTTCGGATTCGGAGGGCTGGTCCGGTCGAAACAGGGTCACCTCTGTCTCCAGATCCCAAGCTTCGCCTGCGTATCGCTCGCGCAATGCAGGCGATCCCAAAATCTCCCAAGGCCAAGCGCACCAAGGCAGGTCGGCAAAAGTCATGTGGACCGACCAACTGCTTTCATTTCTTGCAGCCAAAACACGCAGGATCGAGGTCAGCTCATCCAGGGGAGCCACCCAGTCTCGATCGCCTACGGCCTTGTGCTCTGGGCGAATGCTGTTGAAACGAAAATCCTGAATGCCCAGGTCCCGGTAGAAAGAGACAAAATCCTCCGCATGAGGCAAGAGCTTGCGGTGCAAGACCGTGTTGAGCGAAAAACCATGTTCGAGCCGTCCTGAATCTCGAGCCCGAACCAAGGCTCGAATGGCGGACAATTTTTGAGCCAGAGCCCCCTTGCGCTGAGTGATGCGGGCTTCCAACGCAACCTGATGGCTGTGTACGGAAAGGGCCACCCGGTTCAAACCCGCATCCAACCAACGGCCAAGTTGCGCGTCGTCGCCCAACTTGGCCCCATTGCTGCACAAGGCGATGCGCAAAAATCCAAGTTTTCGGGCAAGCCGCAAAACTTGTTCCAGTTCAGGGTAGAGGCTTGGCTCACCGCCCAAGAGACCGAGGCTCAGAAAGCCCTTGTTCGCATAATCAGCCAACTCGAGCTCGACCTCCGCCAAGGCCATCCAGCCGCCACCTCGGGCTTTGGGGTCTCCATTGGAGCAGAACAAACAGTGGTTATTGCAAGGGCTGCCCAGGTTGATGTCGGCGTTTTGCATCATCAGACGGCAAGTCTAGCATCCAGACGCTAGCGAACCAATAGAAGCCAGGCTATGATGCAGACATGCGGGAGAGGGAACAAAATCAGGTACCGGACCGCCTGGATGTCAAGGTTGGTTTCGCCTGCAACAACCGATGCCGCTTCTGTGTACAGGGCGACAAGCGGCATCATCATCCCGCGCGCAAAGCAGAAGATCTCGTGAGCTTCATCACCCGCCATCGCGATGAATACTCAGCCCTGGTGCTCACGGGCGGAGAGCCTTGCATCTATCCAAAGCTTCCCGAACTCGTGAGCAAAGCTCGGGATCTGGGATATCGATCGATCCAGATCCAATCCAACGGGCGCATGTTCGCATACCGCGAATACTGCGAGTCCTTGGTGCAGGCCGGCGCCACCGAGTTTTCGCCTGCTTTACATGGACACGCCGCCGATTGCCACGACTATCTGACCCGCGTACCAGGCTCTTTCGAGCAAACCCTGGCCGGCATTCGCAACCTGAAAGCCATGGGTCAATCTGTTGTCACCAACACGGTCATCACGCGATCCAACTTCCGTCACCTGAAAGCCCTGGTTGAACTTTTGGCCGAGCTTCAGGTGCAACAATATCAACTGGCCTTCGTACACCCCTTGGGCTCGGCCGGAGCAGGGGAGGGGTTTGAAGCGGTGGTGCCCAGGTTGAGCTTACTCCGTCCCCACTTGGAGGCCGCATTGAGATGGGGATCACGGGCTGGCTTGAGGGGAATGTGTGAGGCTGTGCCACTTTGCTTTCTTGCCGAAGATCTTCGAGGTTTTTCGGCAGAGCAGATCATGCCCCGGACCCGAATTTTAGACGCCGAAGGGGAGATCGAGGACTACGCTCATTATCGCCTCACTGAAGGCAAGCTCAAAGGGACACCATGCCGTGACTGTGCTTTGGAGCAAATCTGTGAAGGGCCCTGGCGAGAATATCCCGAACGTTTTGGATGGTCTGAATTCAAAGCAGCCCAAAAGTAAACATAATTAGACTTATGGTAACTTATTGATATGGCAAAAATTGGCTACATCCAAATAACGCGAACCTGCAACCAGCATTGCCTGTTCTGTTCCAATCCGGAAAACCAGAGGCAGATCGACCTGAGCCAAGCCCAGATCCAGTGTGTATCCCTGATCGAAGAAGGCTATGAATGGGTGATACTCACGGGAGGGGAACCAACTCTCCACCCCCAACTCGTTGAACTCGTGTCCACGGCAAGGACCCAGGGCCTTCGTGTGCGTATGATTTCAAACGGGCAGTCGCCCAACCCGCAACAACTGCTCAAGCAACTCAAAAAAGCGGGCCTGGAGCATCTCCACCTGTCTCTGCATTCTTACAAACCGGATATTCAGGCGTATTTGACTGGCAAGACAGACTCTCTGGACTGCCTAATGAGCAGCCTGAGGGCGGCTGAAAATCTGGATATCAGCTGCGATATCAATACCGTCATCTGTGCCCAAAATTCTGATCACCTGGATGAAACGGTGGCCTGGATACGGATGCAAGCCCCTTGGATAAGACACTTCGTCTTCAACAACTTGGATGCGCACATGAATCGGGTTTTGGACAACCCACACACCATCCCGAACCTGGTCGACTTGGAGTTGAGTCTCTATCGCGCCTTGCGCTTGCTTGAGGCAGAATCCTGCAGCTACCGGGTAGAACGCTTGCCCTTATGTTTCATGGCCGACTTTGCCCATGCAGCAACCGAGACCAGAAAAATCGTCAAGGAAGAAGGTCGTACGGTGCACTTTTTGGATGAAAAGGGCCAAGTATCCCAACAGGACTTTCAGCATCGAAAATTCGAAGCCTGTGCAAGTTGTCGTTTGGAAAGCATCTGCGCAGGCCTGGATTGCGGACCGGATGGAGAGGGTCAGGCCTACGATTCAAACAGCCTGCATGCCATCTTTCTCGATCCCGAAGTGATCCGACAGCGAATTCTCAGCGAGCCCTGACCTTCAAGCCCTTTAGGCGAAAAAAACCAATCTCTATGAGACCCTCGTCGTCTTTTCGATAATCCAGCATGTAATCGCTTCGAGCGGGCAAGGAGCGGAGGTAAAAAGGCTCGAGTTCCAGCTTGGCCTCCAGGCCGGCACAATCGAAAGCCATGTTTTGGTCCAAATAGCAGCTTGATGGCCTGTAATATACGATGGATTTCTCTTCCGTAGCGAATAAGGTGGCGAAGTCCACTGCGAAAAGGGTGGCACCTCGTAAGGACTTGTAATTAAAAAGATATGTAGGTAGTGGGTTGACGCCTCCTGATGCATGGGGCGGCCAAACGATCAGAGCCGACTCGGGTACTTGCTCCAAGCCTTGAGAGAAAAGCCGACGCTCTAATTGTGGGGTAAAAGTTTGTCCGATAGGCCCTGGATGCCAGATCAAGGCCAGGCAAACGAGCAGAGCCAAGGCCAGTTGCATAAGGGAGGATCTCAAAGGAACGAGGTCTGCCGCGAAAATCAGCCCAGCAGCAGCGAGAATGACGTAAAAAGGCTGGGCGGCCAGCTGCAAGCGAGCCGGATTCATGCCCCCCGATACCAGGCCCGGCAGCGTAAAGAGAAGAGCCAATCCAAAAATAGTAAGCAAGGTTCCATGCCAAACTCGACGCCGCAAGGCGAGCAACAGGCCCAAAACGGAGGCAATGGTCAAGATCAGCGGAGTGAAGCGATGGTTGAACCATATGTTTCCAGAGAACGATGTAAACTCATTAAAATCAGGCAGAAGAACCTGGTATCCCCTAGAGAGGACCAATAAAAAATCAGGCCCCACGATCCCTTGACCTGTATTGAGGAGATAAACAATCCAGAGGGCAGGCAGAAGCCAAAGTGCCGAAAACAGAGAGCTGGAAACCCAAAATTTCCAAGTCAACTTGCCTCCGAAACGACGCCGCTGACTCAGCAAGAGCAGGAGGGCCGGCAGAGGTAACAGCATGAAAACAGGATAGAATTGGGTTGCCACAAAGCCCAATAGGCTTGCGCTAAGCCATAATGACAAACGGCCAAATCTGATGGCGAGACCCAAAACGCACAGAGCCAAAAGGGAGAAGGTCAAGCCGGGTATTGGTCGCACCTCACTGAAGGCGTACCAAACGAAGCTTGGCAGACCGGCAAGCAGCAAGGCCGACATCCGCGCCAAATCACGTCTATCGAAAAGGGTCCTGACCAAAGCATAAATCAGCGGGATACAAAGACCAGCCATCCCAATTTGCACAATCAATACAGAGGCTTCTGTTTGAGGAAGCAAAAACAAAAAAAGCCCGTGGAGAGCATGCCAAGCCTGCCCATGGGGATCTGGCGAAGTGGGTGGCACCTGTAAAACGTCTCGAAGAAGTTCGTAACCATGGCTGTTGATCCATCCTGGAACCTTCGAACCGCCCAGGAGGGTCAAGAACAGAAAAAGGGCGCCACAGGCCAAAAGCCAAAACCAGTCAAAGCGACCAACCCGGCGAAGGGCATCAAGTAGGATGCGCCATTGGAAAGCAAGGAGCAAAAGACCAAGAAAGATAAGGGTTTGTAGTAGCAAACTCAAGCAATCTGCCAGGCTCTTTTCTGGGTCCGGATTGGCCAGATCGACGGATGGTGGATGCAAGAGGCCCTGATGAGCAGAACCAGTCAGTATCCAAGGATTCGGGCCTTGGTCACGCTGAACAATCATCTTCCTCAAATCCTCTTTGAAATGAGGAAAGTCATGGAGCAGGTGCTTGGGATCCTCAAACTGGATTTGGAAATGCTTGCTTGCTTGATCCAGGCTTTCGTCGGATTTTGGCGGGACCAAGAGAAGTTCAAAACGTCGAACTGAGTCTTGCCGGCTCACAAAAACATATCGGACCCTGCGAGATTCGATGTGGGTCTGAGCGAGATGATATTGCTCATCTCCGCGATGCAGATCCTCGCTGGCCATGGGACCCAACAAATCGATCATGGTCTGTTCAAGCCCAGGAGGAAGCACATGCTGCAGGCCAGGGGTGACCTGGGGCGACATCAGACAAAGGCCAAAGAAGCCAAAGCACCAGAGCATACCCATAGATTCAACGTCCGATAATATATATTATGTCAACTTTAAAATCTTTGTGATGGAGCTCATCTCACCTGTCCAACCCTGAGGCTCCTGCAGCTTCTCGAAACTCAAATCATCGTGCTTTTCTACCATTAGGTTGATGAACTTGACCAGCAAGGGCTTCAGATTGACCGTGTCCACCATATTGTAAATGAGCAAACGCTCCAGACTAGCAGCATCTCCGGCCTTCTCCCATCTATGCCATAGCGCCACGGCATCCAAGCCAGTCAATCCCTCCGCCTCTTCTGGTCTGCACAATCCGAGAGCCACCTCAATGCGCTTCAAGCCACCTCGCAGACCAAGTTGTT
>JAUVAM010000057.1 GCA_030591745.1 Deltaproteobacteria bacterium | reverse complement strand
TGTTCAAATACAACAACATGGATCACTCGGTTTATTCAGGCATTTTGGCGGCGCGGAATCTCACGGATGCCGACGGCGCGCCTTTTGATTTGTGGCGAATCAACATCGACGCCAAGTACCAGGAGGCTGCTGTCAGGCCTGTATGACCCGAATGACTGGTGTGCTACTTTTTTCGGCGCTCCGGCAGGTAGACGCGAAAAACAGAACCCTCGCCTTCATGGCTATCGATTTGCAAAGCACCGTGATGGGCCTTTACGATGCCCAGCACGGCCGCCAGCCCCAGGCCGCGACCCACGAACTTGGTGGAGAAAAAGGGCTCGAAGATTTTCTGCACCACCTCGGGCGTCATGCCCTTGCCGTTGTCCCGGATCTCCAGGCACTGATAGGGGCCATCGGGCAATTCGTCGGCCAGGTAGGTTTCCACCAGCATGCCTTTGTCCACCTCGATTCGCTTTGTTTTGATTTGAACTCGACCCGCTTTTTCGCCGATCGCCTCGGCCGCGTTAAGTAGCAGATTCATGATGACCTGCCGAAGCTGGGTGCTGTCTGCTTGCATGGGCGTAAGTTCGCTCAGCTCGAAGTCCAATGTGACGCGGTCGGGCATGCTGACTCGGAGCAAGTCGGCGGTTTCCTTGACGAGTTCGTTGAGTTCGACCCGTCCGAGCAGCATCTGGCCTCCACCGGAGTAGGCCAAAAGTTGCCTGGTTAGATCGGCCGCGCCCAGGGCTGATTTCTCGATTTGTCTGAGTCGTTGCCTGGCGGTGGAGTCCGGGGGTAGCTCGTCTAAGAGCAGGCTGGCGTTGCCCAGTACCCCCAAAAGCAGGTTGTTGAAATCGTGGGCCACGCCGCGGGCCAAGTTGGCGAGGCTTTCGAGCTTCTGAGCCTGACGAATGCGCTCTTCCAGTCTTTCATGTGCCTCGGCGGCTCGCTTGCTTTCGCCGATATCCCGGAGGACGCCCAGCACGGCATGCGCCTTGCCGTTTTCGTCGAGCATGGGGGCGAGGGCGATGTCGTGCCAGAAGAGTCCGCCAGGAAGTTCGAGACAGAACTCTTCACGCCGGGGCTGGCCGGTGGCGAAGATCCCGGCGATGCCCTCCATTCGCTCCTTGGCCTCCTCGGGAGGATAAATACCGTAGAGGTCCTGGCCGATGAGGCTGCTGACCTCCACGCCATAGCGTTCGCAGAATTCTGGTGGAGCCCAGGCAAAAAGATAGGTGCCGGTTTTATCAAGCACCACCACCACGGTTTCATGCAGGCCCGTCAAGACCGCGCGTAGCAGGGCGGGGGTCTCCATATCCCCAGGAAGCCCCTGTAGCTGAAGATCTTTCAAGATGGTATCAAGATGCCCGTATGCCTTGTTCCCCATGCCTGTCTCCTGATGGTTGCCAGCCTAGTCTTGTACGGCCCGGCGAGCCTGTCAAGCCAGGTGCCACCCACTTGCCAAAATCTAGCATTTCGGGTTAGTTTCTCCTCAACTGGAGGAGAAAACCATGAGTAAAAGACTATTCTTGGGGTGGTTCTTGTTGGCGTCTATGGCGGCTGGTTGGTCTGTGGGTTGTGACGACACCAAATTGAATACGATCGATCGCATCCCGGTCTCGGTACAGATCACGGTTTCGCCTTGGCTGGATCGTTATGCCCGCGGTGATGTGGTGGAACTGGACTACGTGGTCCTGGACGTCGACGGCATCGTCCTTGCCGATCTTCCGGCCACCTGGACGAAGCCGACCGCCGACCGCGTGCAGGATTTGGGCGCGGGTCGATACGAGCTTTTGAGCGAAGGGGAACACACCTGGAGGGTGACCCTCGACGCGCCTTTCGGTAACGTGAGCTCTTCGGTGACCCTGCGGGTGACCGGCGCGCCCGCGTCTCTCGTCATTACGGTGGATCCTGAGCAGGAGTATTACCGCGTAAACCAACAGGTCACCTTGGGTTTTGAGGTGCGCGACGCCGATGGAATCCTTATAGAAAACCTGGCGGCCACCTGGCACGATCCGGGCGGCGCCGGGGTGGTTTCCTTGGGCAACCAGCAGTTTCAGTTTGCCGCCGCCGGCGTCTACACCTGGCGTGTGGTCCTGGAGCCTCCCTATGGTCTTTCGGCAGAGCGCAGCCTCGAAGTGGACGACGCGGGCCCCGGCTTGCTCTTGCTGACGCCGGAGCGCGGGGACACGCTACTGAAGGACACTGTGGAAAATTCGGTTTCCGTGCAGGGCACGGTCACAGACGACATGAGCGCGGTTGAGAGTTTGACCTTGACCATGAACGGCGGCGAAGCGGTGCTGGTCACCGTGCAAGCCAATGGCGCATTCACCCAACTCATGTCCGTGACCCCGGGCGTGAATCTCTTAGTCGCTACGGCCATCGACTCCGCGGGCAACGTGAACACGGTCACCCGCGGATTTCACTACGCCCCCGATTTCTTCGCTTACCAAAACGACATGCACGGTCGCGACCGCGTACCCGAGCGACTGCACGGCCTGCTCACCGATCGCGCCCTGGACCGCGGCACGCCCCCGGGCTACGACCCCTGTGGATACGACGGCAACGGGGTCTTCGGATGCGATCCCCTGGCCGACGTGGCAAGCCTCATGGAGATCGGCCTGAACATGATCGCCTTCGAGGATCTGCCCGAGCCTTACACGCGGGTCTGGCCCCTGTTCACGCCTTACACCAACGGCTTTACCTTCCCCGGCGTCAGTGGCTCGGTGGAAGTATCGGTCAACGTAACCGGCGAGTTCATTCTGGAACTGGGGTTTTCCGACATCGGCGTGGGGCAGGCCAAGGTGGATCGCCTGGCCAGCAAGGACTATGCCGTGGACGGAGACATCGATTTTTCCACCTTCACGGCGCCGGGCGGGGAGGTCTTCTCGGGGCTGTACGCAGATCTGGGCTTGACCGGACAGCTGGTCTTTGCCGTCACCTTGAACCTGGTGGCCGACAATCCGACCGACCAGGCCATCGCCTGCTTTGCGGCCACCGTTATCTGTGACGGAGGCAACTGCCTGGATGACTACCTGCCGGCCTGTGTGGGCGCGGGTGCCTTGCCTGCCCTGAGCAGCGTGAGCACCATCTCCACCCCGGTGCTGGTGGGCTTCGACATCGATGAACTGCATGTGGATGCCGAGTGGTCGGTCTACCTGGACGCCAACGACGAGCCCCTCGTCTCGCTCAGCAGCATGGACTTGGCCTTCGGCTCCGGCGGCCTGGACTTAAGCGTGCTCTCGGGCTTCGACGTGGAACTGGGCGTCGTGGAGCTCTTCGGTTACCAGATCGCCGATTTGGGAACCTACACCCTGGAATTCGCCTTCCTGCAGGACATCGCCGATGCCTTGTTTAATCCCCTCATGGATATGATCCTCCCCATCGTCGAGCCCTTCATCGGTCAGTTTTTCTCCTGCAGCGATACGGATAATCCTCTGTGCTTCGTGATTCCTTTCTTTGAAAATCTCTTCGACACCTGGACCACCGATGGTGTCTTGGAAATGCCCGACCTTTTCGATCCGCAGGCAGTGCCCGTTGCGGCCGAAGTCAACCTGCTGACGAATTTCGACGATCTGCATTTTCTGACCGGCGTGGGTGCTCGCATGGCCCTGGGCGGTCGCATCGATTCGACCACCAGCCCGGCCTTGGCCAGCCACTCAGACGACGATCACTTGGGTCTGGCCCTCATCGACGGTTGCAGCCAGACGCCGGAATCCGGCTTGGCCACCTGGCCCAGTTCCACGGGCCAGGCCATGCAGAGCCTGCCGGCCTTCGATTTGTTTAACATGCTGCTCTTCGCCGCCTGGAACGCTGGCGCCTTTGATCTGGCGGGCCTCGGTGATACGGAAATCGATCTCAGCGGTCAGGCGGTCAGCGGCTTGACCCTGAACCTCAAACCCTGGTTGTCTCCCTTGCTGGTGGCCGATTGTCCGACCAACGAGGAGCCGACGATTTGGGCCGGCTGGGCCGACATGGGTGTGGATGGCCAGTTCACCCGCAACGGCGCGGTCTTTGCCTTCGATGGCTTTGTCGGCTTGAAGCAGCCCGGCATCCTGAGCGGTAATGCCATCCGGGGCCTTCTGTTCACGGCCTCAGACGGCGTACAGACCACATGCGAACTCAGCCTGAATGTGGACGGGGCCATGGCCGACGAGGCCGAGTTGGCCTTTGCTTGCGATCTTTTGACACAACGGATTTTGGGCGACGTGCTAAGCCGCGCGGTGGGTCAAGTCCTGGCCTCGGCGGATCTTTTCGTGCCGGTTTACGACTTGAGCCCCTGGCCCGGCGCGCCCGCCGGCAGCGTGTTGGGCATCAGCACCTGGGAAGTCAGCAGCGAGCAGGGCCGCGCATTCATCAGAGGGGATTTCTAGCGTGGATTTCAGAATAACAACACTAAGAACCCGATTGTCTGTCCGGCTTTTCCTTGTTGCGGTTTTTGCCCTGTCTTTGATGATCGCTTGTTCGGGTAGCTCATCCGAAGACGATGCGGGCCTTGTCCCAGATGGCGTCACCGACGCTCTCACCGATGGCGCTGCGGACGAAGATGCCGGCACCGACGGAAGTGCGGACGAGGATGGTGTCGCAGACGGAAGCGCGGACGAGGATGGTGTCGCAGACGGAAGCGCAGACGAAGATGCCGCCACCGACGGGAGTGCGGACGAGGATGGGGGCGGGGATGCCGGTGATGCGGACGATCCGACCTGGACCGATCAATACGATATCACCTGGACCATCATTCCCGCGGGTACTTTCGAAATGGGCTGCTCCGTCATGGACGACACATGCCTGTCATACGAAAAGCCCAGGCACACGGTTGCGGTTTCTTCTTTTGCCTTGATGACCACCGAGGTAACCCAGGCTCAGTTCCAGCTGGTTGAGGGAGAAAACCCCAGCGGTCATCAGGGCTGTCCCAACTGCCCCGTCGAGGCCTTGGATTGGCACTACGCCAGGGTGTTCTGCCAGGCCGTGGGCGGCCGACTTCCCAGTGATGCCGAGTGGGAGTACGCGGCGCGAGCCGGAACCAGCACGCGGTATTATTGCGGTGACAACGTGGATTGCGTGGACGATATCGCTTGGCATCTGCTCAACGCTGATGACGACACCCATCCTGTGGGGCTTAAGACGGCCAACGACTTCGGCCTGTACGACGTGCTGGGCAATGTACAAGAGTGGGTCGAGGACTGTTACCACTACAACTACGAGGGCGCTCCATCCACGGGCGAGGTCTGGGTCGGCGGAGACAACGTTGATTGTGCGGCCAGATCACCACGGGGTGGCGCTTTCAACAACTCGGCGCTTTCTTCCCTGCGCGTTTCGGCCAAGGACCAGTATTATGTTCCTGGGTATTGGCAGCGCTATCTGGGATTCCGCTGCGCAATGGACCTGGAATAGGCTTTTTACTTCTTCTGTTTCTTGGTCAAATCCACCGACACCAGCTCAGACAGGACCCGGCAGTCGCCGGCTTCTTGCATTCGAATTTGGCTCAGGTCTCGACGGCCTTCCCGATTGAAGGGGTAGGCCTGCTCCAGCATTTCCAAGAGGGACTCGGGCCTGACAGGGACCTGGTCACAGAAGAACACGAAGATGCGCTCTTTGGCGCGGCTGTGGTCGATGTGAGTAAAGATGGGCAAGATTTGTTTTTTTGCCTGCACGGGCCAATTGAGGGGGCCTTTGTCAAAGGGGAAGCGGGCTTTCCCTTCCTCGCCCAGGCCGGCCACCACCACAAAGGCTCTTTTGGCCAGATTGACCTGATAGGCCACGATGTCCCCCGGTACCACGCGTTCACCGGGTTTGAGTTCCCGCATTTTGTACTCGCGTGAAAGCATGAGCTGAAGCGAAAAGGGGTCTTTCCCGGGGGCGAGGGATACGGGCTCTTCGGGTTTTGGCCAGGCCGCGAAAAACACCAGACCCACCAGCAGGGTGAGGACCAGGGCTGGGATCAGAATGCTCTTATTCAGCGCGCGCTTCAGGGGGTTTTTCTGAGCGGCGCGCAAGCGCAGGATCGCAGCGGCAACCTGCAGGGTCTCGGTTTCAAGTTGCTCTTTTTGCCAGTCTTTGCGCTTTGTAATGAGTTCCGCAAAGGCCTCGTCGCCTTCGCCGGTCTCGGCCTCCGTCGTGTCGATCGCAAGACAGCGCCGTTCGGCGGCGAAGTGATCGCTGCCCGCGGGTTGGCTGTCGGCGCCGAAGGGGTTGGGCGCGTCGGCGGGCAAGTGCTCGGAGACCTGCTCTGCGAAAAGAGCCAAGCGGCGGTCGATGTTGCTTCGGGAAATTTCGCAGATTTTGGCGTTGCGATCTCGATCCACGCCGTCGATGTAATGATGCGTCAACAGCGCCTGGTCTTCGGGTGCCAGGGGCGTCAGCCAATCCACCAGCTGCTCCCGGATGTCGAGCTCTTCCGGACTTATGCCCTTGCGTTGCTCCATGTGCTGTAGCCACTCGTTGCTCAGACCGATTTGGCCGGCCAGTCGACTCAGGCAACTGCGGCTGCAGGCCCGGTACAGGGCCATGGCCAGATCTTCTTCAGGGGTCGGCGGTCCTGAGATCCAAAGCTGGGCCAGGGCCTCTCTGGCGGCGTCGGCGGCCTGCCGCGAGCTGGACAGGATGCGTTCAGCCCTGCGGTAAACAGGAAAAGCCGCGCGCTGCATGAAGGCATCGAGACCTTCGGGAGGGGCTGTGTTTTCCTCAAGCGAGGCAGGGGTCTTCTCAGGCGCGGCCGGGGACTCCCCTTTATCGGGCTGTTCGGCTTGCTTGTTGTTCTGTTCGTCCGACATCGCGTTAGAACCTCATGTCCAGCACTTGGAACAAGAAAGAATACAAGTCCGCATACTCATCGATTTGTTTGGTGATGGGCTTGCCGTGGCCGTGGCCCGCCTTGCCTTCGACCCGCAGCAGAAGCGGGTGCTCACCGCCGTCGGCTTGTTGCACTTCGGCCATGAACTTATATGCGTGGGCCGGTACCACCCGATCGTCGCCTTCGGCCGTGGTCATCAACAGGGGCGGGTACGCCGTGCCCGGCTGAACGTTGTGCAGCGGCGAGTAGGCGTAAAGGAACTTGAAATGGGCGGGGTCTTTTTTGGCGTTGCCGTAATCGCTGACCCAAAACCGGCCCACGGTGAACTCGGTGTAGCGCAGCATGTCGGTCACCGGCACGACGGAAACCACGGCACCGAAGAGGTCGGGCCGTTGCAGCATGCAGGCCGCCGTCAACAAGCCCCCATTGGAGCCGCCTATGATGGCCAGCTTTTTCTTGCTGGTGTACTTGCGCTCGATGAGTCCTTCCGATACGGCGATGAAGTCATCGAAGACGTTTTGCTTGTTGCCCAGTACGCCGGCTTGATGCCAGGCCTCACCGTACTCGCCGCCACCTCGCAGGTTGGCGACGGCCAGCGTGCCGCCCTGGGCAAGCCATGGTAGCCAGCGCATACGAAAGTGGGGCTTCAGGCTGATGTTGAAGCCGCCATAGCCATAGAGCAAGAGGGGGGCCTTGCCATCCAGGGGTACTGTTTTGGGACGAATCACGAAAATGGGCACATCAGTGCCGTCTTTGCTCTTGATGAAAATCTGTTCGCTGACGAAGTCATCGATGTTCAGAGGCGTGGGCCCGCTGCGAAAAATCTCGACGCGATCGCCTTCGAAGTGATAGCGCATCAGAATCAAGGGCCGCAGGTAGGACTCAAAGCCGAACATGAAGCGCAAGCCGCTACGACGGCCGCGAATGCCTGCCACCGAGCCCAGGCCCGGAAGCTCGACCTTTTTGATGCGCAAGCCGTTGAGGTTGTAAATGCTTACCTGGCTCTTGGCGTGGTGCATGCGATTGACCACGAAGCGATGATTGACCATGAGCACCGATTCGATGGCGTCCTGGGTCTCGCCGATGATTTCACGCAATGTGCCGGGCTTGTCTAAGTCCACGGCGACCACGCGATTTTTGGGCGCGTCTTTGTCGGTCTGAAAATAGAAGGTGGCACCAATGTTTTCGATGTAGTTGTAGTTTGCGTCCTCGGTGTCGAAGATCGAAACGGCTTTGGCTTCGCCATGCAGGTCGAGCAGCCAGACCCGATTGCGTGGCGAAGTGCCACGGTAGCCTTGCAGGACCAGGTAGCGACCATCGTCGCCGGCTTTGGCCACCCACAAAAGATCCGGATCGTTGTGTTCGAAGACGAGCCGGTCATCGGCCTGGGCCTGTCCGGGCACGTGGAAAAAAACCTTGTTGTGCTGGTGCTGTGCAACCGTCGATTTGCCGGTCGGATCCGGGTATCGGTTGTAGAAGAATCCCGAGCCGTCCGCCTTCCAGTCCATGTAGCTGAACTTGCAGTGACGCAGGGTCTCGGGCAGATCCTGCGAGCGGCCGAGATCTCGCACCTTGATGATCCGCTGGTCCGAGCCGCCCTCGCTGCGAGCGTAAGCCAAAAGCTTGCCGTCCGGGCTGATCGCCCAGGAGCTCAGGGCCGCGGTGCCGTCTTTGGCAAAGGTGTTGGGATCCAGCACCAGGACCGGTTTGGCTTTTGGATCGTCTGCGTCCACGGCCATGAGGACGCTTTGGTTTTGCAGGCCGTCGTTGTGCAGAAAATAGACCTTGCCGGCCACTTCCCGGGCCAAGCCAAAACGCTCCACCGCATGCAACTTGGTGATGCGTTCTTTGAGTTTGTTTCTTGCGGGCGTGTGCAGAAATTTGTTGGTGATGTTCATCTGGGCCTGAACCCAGGCCTGGGTGGTCTCGCTGTCCGGATCCTCCAGCCCGCGATAGGGGTCGGCCACCTGGGTGCCGTGGTAATCGTCCACCACGGGACCCCGTTTGGCCAAGGGGTATCCCCAGGGTCCCTTGGTGCCCATGCCGGTGCAGGCCGCCAGAACCAGCGTCAGACTTAAAATCAAAACGAGCGCTATGCGATGCGATGCTATTTGCATGGTTTCTCTCCTCGCCCGTTTGTTTTACCACCAACGCCCATGGGATTGGCAAGCCTTGTGCCTTCTTTGTAGCGCGTCCGAGGGCAGGCGTATTTGGGCCTGGTCGACCGAGGCACAAGCGCAGGGCGGGTCATTCATTTTACGACAGATCCTTGCGCGCAAGATCCAGGCCCGCAAATTGCCCGAGTCAAGGCCCGAGGCCTGCTCTACCAGCACTCGGGCTATCTCTAAGCGACCCTGGGCCTCGAGCTCGGTGGCTTGTGTGCGGTTGCGTTCGCTGAGTATTCTCTTGGCCCCGACAAGCAGGGCCAGGCCCAGCATGCCCAGGATCAACAGGCGACTGCCAGGCACGGCGAATCGTCGAGGCGGGCCCAGGCGCAGCCCGACGCTCGCGGCCACCAGGCCGGCCGTGGGCGCGAAGAACATCACCGGCGCGGCCAGGCCGCCCATGAGTCCCGCGACAAGGCAGCCCAAGGCCGGGCCGCTCCATCGCCTGCCCAGCGGTGGTTTTCGCCAGAGAGCAAAGCCCAGCAAGACCAGCAAGCCCAGCAGGGACGCCGGACCCAGATCGCAGCCGATCTCCACCAGATCGGCGTGGGCGTGGCGCAGGTCCGTTCGGAAACGTTTGTCTTCCGGATGGGCCCGCAGGTAGTTCCGTTGCCAAAAAGGCCAGCGTCGCTGGAAGGCCTCCGGACCGTATCCCAGGGTGGGAGCCAGCCAGTCAGTCCAGGCGCTGCCATGTACTCGCCAGAGATAGGCCCGGCCCTGGGCGGTGCCACCCGTTTCCGAGATGTCGTCGATGCGATCCGACAGACGAGCCTTGTCGCCGAGCAGATCCAGGCCCACGGCCAAGAGCACGCCGAAGAGGATCAGTCCCGCAAGCCAGGCTGTCCGCCGGAGGCCCGGCCAACCCAGGCCAAAGGGAAGGGCCAGGGCCGCCATGACCCAGGCCGTGCGCGCGCCGCTCAAAACCAAGGCACCGATGACGAAGGCCAGGGCCGCGCCGGCCGCCCAGCTTGAAAGGTGCTTTCTGGCGTGGTGGGCAAGCCATGGCAGCAGCAGGGCCAAAGTCCAGCCCAGGTGCCCGGGGCCACCCAGACAGGCCACGACGCGCCGTCCCTCGAAGCCAGAAAGCTCTGCGTTGAACAAGGGCAGTCCGGCCGCCTGCAGCCAGGCCAGGGCGCTGATGGCCAAGGCCAGGCGCGAAAGGAGGGAGGCCAGGGCGTCTTCATTTACCCCCCGACCCAGGGCGACAAGCCCCAGCCAGAAAAGCCACAAGGCCCAGATCTCAACGCGCTCGATCATGTTTTCCGGATCGAAAAGCAGCGCGAAAGCCAGAGCCCCGGTCAGAACAAAGGTCCAGGCTTCCTGCCTGAAGCGCTTTCGTCGAATGGTGTCAAAAAGCAGCACCGCCAAAACCAGGCCCAAGCCCATCCATAGTTTGGGCAGATCCAGTCGAT
>JAUVAM010000006.1 GCA_030591745.1 Deltaproteobacteria bacterium | reverse complement strand
GGATAGCTCGTCGTCTAAGTAGGCTTCCATCAGGGGCAGCGCTGTTTTGCATGTCGGCTTCATGATCGGGCTCCCGGGGCCTCGGACACTTCGGCCCGGTCCCTTTCTTTGTCGTCTTTCGTGACCCTGTGGCCTGGTTTGACGTCGTCTCCCTTCGCAAGCAGGGCCGTCTGGAAATTTTTTCGAGCATGGTGCAGACGCGACATGACCGTGCCTTTGTGGATTTTAAGTACCTTGGCGATGTCTTCGTAACTCAGCCCCTCGACCTCCCTCAGCATGAGTACGGCCCTGTGTTTTTCACTCAATGCATCGAAAGCCTCGCTGATTCGCTCGGCCAGCTCCTTGCGTTGATAAGCTTTGTGGGGATTGCTGTCGATGACCGTGGGGACCACCCAGGATTCGTCATCATCCGGTTCCCGGCGCAGGATCATGTCGTCATAGTCAAAAGCCTTGTGCTTTTTTTCTTTTCGAATGAAGTCGATAGAGAGGTTGACCACGATTCGGTACAGCCAAGTGTAGAAGCTCGAGTTGCCCTGGAAGCCTCCAAGGTAGCGATGCACCTTGATAAAAGCCTCCTGGCTGATATCCATCGCTATCTCGGGGTCTCGCACCATGCCATAGGCGATGGCGAATACTTTTCGTCGGTATTTTTCCATGAGGGCCCTGAACGCCTGTTCGTCCCCGCGTTGGGCTCGCCGTACCAGTTTTTTATCATCGGCGGCCAATGAAGGGTTCTCCATGTCTGCAGGCTCGGACGTGGCCCTGGGGGTCACTATTCACTCATAATCCCCTGAGTTTCCAACTCGGTTCGCCTGCACTCTAACAGCGCCTCCACTTTGGGGCAAGTTGCTTGGTGGGCGCTTGACAGCCCAAGGGGTCGGACCGTAGGGTTGTCGTCGTAATGGAGTGATTTGTGGACGTTTCCTCAGTTTCCATCCCCGAATTTCTTGCACGTTACCGGCATGCCCGGTTGCTTCGGCATTTTCTCGTCTTGGCGGTTTGGCTTTTGTCGCTTTGTTTGTTTTCTTGCGTTTTTGCCCATGCGATACAGGTCATGGGATTGCCATTGGCGTGGCGACGGGGCCTGGTTTTCTGTCCCGCCGCCTTGCTGGGCTGTGTTTTGCTGTATTGGCGTGGGCTTAGGCCCTGGCTGTCCCTTTCCAGGCCTGAGCGGGTGGCGCGGGAAATCGAGTCCATGATGGGCCTTTCCGGCCCTTTGTCCTTGCTTAGCGCCGTAGAATTTTTGGAGGGGGACTTAGGCCCGGGGGTCAGTCGGCAGTTGATCCAGGCCCACATCGATCAGGTAGAGCAAGAGATCGCCGGGCGGAAACTGGACGATCTTTTGCCGCCGAAGACCCTGCGTTCTTCTTTGACGGCCCTGGTCATGGCTGGGTTCTTGTTCGGGCTCTTGGGATATTTTGCACCCCAGGCGTTTTTCCATTCGCTTCAGTCTCTTTGGGTGGGCGATCTGGAGTTGGCCAATCGCGTGCGGCCGGAATCCTGGGTGGGGGATATCCAGTTGAGCTATCGCTATCCGGCATACAGCAGACGCGAAGATCGGGTGGTGCCGGCCTCGGACGGAAGCATTTTGGCTTTGCCGGGGACGCGAGTGGACATGCGATTGCGCAGCGATCGGCCGGTGTCCGCCGGGCGTCTGGAGGGACTGGCCTCAGGACCTGTCTTGTTGAGCCTGGATAGCGCGCGAGAGCTGTCGGGTCAGTTGGTTGTGGAGCGCTCGGGAAGTTATCGTTTTGTCTTGCAGGATGCAGCAGGCAATGATTGGCGTTCCAGCCAAGCGCGCTCCGTGCAGCTTGAAGTGGATCGAATGCCAGAGTTGCGAATGGATAAGCCCGAGCAGGACAGGGTGGTGCGGGCCGACGAGGCGGTAGAGCTTCTGTTTGATGCTTCCGACGATTATGGATTGAGCGAGGTTCGGCTTGTGTGGCGGGTGGTGGGCCGGGCGCAGATTGAGCAGCATCGGACCCTCTGGCGAGCGGGCGCACAGTCGCGGCGTAAGCATCGCGGGGCCTTGCGATGGGAATTGGCGGAGCTGGAGCTCCAACCCGGTGAGCAACTGCAATTCGCCGTGGAGGGGCTCGACAACGACGATGTGCGCGGGCCCAAAGTGGGTCGCTCCAGGGCTGTGACTTTCAAGGTGTTTTCCGCAGAGGAGCGCCATCAGACCGTGATGGCGGAGGTCCGGGCTTTCTGGGAGCACTTGCTCATGGGGCTTGCCGACCACCTGGATGGGGATGGGGCGGTCAGGCAAGGAGACGAGTCCGCAAAAGAACATCTGGCTCTCGCCAAGGGCTTGTCGAGCTTGCATGATGAACTTGCCGTGCTGCGGGGCAAGCTCCACGAAGATGCCTTGGCCTGGCCTCCTTTGGTGCAGGCCTTGTCGTCTGAGCAAAGTCGACTGCGTGACATGGGGCGCAATCTGGATTTTCTGCTGAGGCCGCAGCGTCGCTCAAGCATAGATGGACTGAAAACCGGGCAAGCCCGAAGCTTGGCTTTGGCCCGTACGCAGCGCATCGGCCAGCTTGAGCAGGATATACTCTACCTTGAGGACCTGCTGGATTTGGATCGCTTTGAAGACTTAGAGCGAATCGGTAAGGAATTGGAAAAGATTCAGGCCAAGCTGACGGATCTGATGGAGCGTTTTCGCAAAGCCCCGACTGAGCAGGTTCGCCGCGAGATTCAGGCGGCCATCGCCAAGTTAAAAGATCAAATCGCACGATTGATGGCGAGGCAAAGTGAAGCGATCAAATCCCTGCGGGACGAATACCTGAACCCGCAGGCCCTGGCCCGTATGGCCTCGGAACAAGACATGCAGGGGGCTCTGGACAAGCTGCAGCGTTTGATGAATGAAGGCAAGGTCGACGACGCCATGGCGGAGCTCGAACGCCTGGATAAGCAGCTCCAGGGTATGCGGGATGCCCTCGATTCCGCCAAGTCTTCCTTTGGGCAGCAGCGCTATAGCGAGCTGGCAAAGCAAGTGGCCGCGGTTCGTTCCGAGCTGGATCAAGTGGCCGAACAGCAAAAGCGCCTGACCGAAGCCACCGGCAAGATCAAAGAAAGAGCCCTGGCCCGAATGCGAAAGCGCCTGGAGAAGAGCTGGCCCGCCTTGCGAAAAAAGTTACTCAAGCAGTTGGACGAGGTTGAGCGGCAGTTGTCCGACCTGGGCGAGGAGGGGAGTTTCGGCTACATGCGCTTCGACCGGGACAAAGCCCTGGAGCGAGCGTCAGGGCTTCGCCAGTTGCTCAAGGCGGACGACGCGGCGGGTGCCAAGCGAGAGGCCTCCGAGTTGACTATGTACAGTGAGCGCATGGAGGAGGGGCTGAAAGGGGAGGTGGCCATGCGGAAGCAGATGGGTGGGGCGTCCGCCTCGCTCGAGGCCGAGATGGGTCGGGCCGCGGGAGCGCGGCAAGGATCTTCTGAAATCCTGAAGGCCCTAGAGGCCATCCTGCCCAAGCCTGGGCAATTGTTGAAGGGGGGCGAACGCAAGCAGGTGGCGGGCATGTTGGGCCAACAGGCTGAGTTGGGCCGACGCATGCACGAGTTGGGGCAGCGCATGCAAAAGCTGAACAACAAAGCCCCGGTTTTTGGCTATGAGATGCAACTGGGTGTGGACCAGGGGCGACGGCATATGCAGCAGGCGGGACGTTCCTTGCGTCGGCAGGACGCTCCGGGGGCATGGCCTCACCAGCAGGCTGCGTTGCAGCAACTGGAGCGCATGCAGGAGGCCATGGACAAGGTAGGCAAGCAGTGTGAGCAGGGTGGGATGCCCTTGCCCATGGGCCAAGGCATGGCCCAGCGGCAGGGAGAGGGGCCGGGGCAGTCCATGAGTCGGGAGCCTGTCAGAATTCCAAGGGCCGAGGACTACGAGCCCCCCGAGGCCTTTCGTCGGGAGCTTCTGGAGGGCATGAAGGATCCGGTGCCGGAGGCTTACAAGCCCCAGGTCCGCCGCTACTATGAGGAGTTGGTTCGATGAGGCCCTTGCTGGTCATGTTGCTGTTAGGGACCCTTTTTTGTAGGGCCTCTTATGCTGCGGTCGATCCCCTGGCTCGGGTCGAGGCATTGTTGGCGGATTGGCAGCTCGTGGAGGCCGATAGGCTGCTGCAAAAGCAGCCGGATTCGCCGCCGGCCTGGTGGGCCGAGGCCTGGGTGGAATTTCACAAAGGAGATCACCTCAAGGCCAGGCAGCTGGCCGATCGAGCGGCAGAGGCCTTGGGCCCCGCTCTGCAGGCAAAGCAACGCCTCGAGCTCATTCGCGCCATGGATCGCATCACCACGGGTTTCGTCCAGTATCGCAGTCCGGACGGTCGTGTCGTGGTGCAATATGCGCCCGGCGTCGACGAGGTGGTGCTGCCCGATGTGGAAGACGCGGTGAGGCGTACTTTGGAGGTGGTGGGGCGGGATCTTGGGCACGTGGTGGAGCATCCGGTGCTTGTGCAGTTGCTGCCTGACGCGGAGGCCTTGGCTTCCGCCACGGGCCTTTCCGCGGAAGAGATCGGTACCAGCGGCACCATCGCCGTTTGCAAATACAACCGCCTGATGATCATCTCTCCCCGGGCCACCTTGAGGGGCTTTGGTTATCTGGATACGGCCAGCCACGAGTTGGTTCATTTGATCATCAGCGAAAAGACCCACAACCGGACACCCATTTGGATTCATGAGGCCTTGGCAAAATACGAGGAGTCGCGCTGGCGTTCCGATGAGCCGGACCACCGGACGGGTCTGCATCCCCTGCGGGCCACTCGGCTCAAACGCGCCGTCACAGAAGACCGGCTGGTTTCTTTCGAGCAGATGCATCCCTCCATGGCGCTGTTGCCCAGCGCCGAGGCCGCCGAGCTGGCCTTCAGTGAGGTTTACACGGTGACCGAGTTTCTTTTGGCCCGCAAGGGCTATGAGGGGATTCGCGCCTTGCTGGAGGGCCTGGCTGAGGGACGTGGAGATTTCGAGGTGATTCAGAAGGTCTACGACATGGATCGCGCGGCCTTCGTTGCGGCCTGGATGGAGTGGTTGCGAAAACGCCCCGGGGTGGAGCTTGTGGGCGAGTTGGACAACTTGCGCAACCGCCAGGCGATGGGTGGAAAGTCCGAGGGAGAGCGCCGCTTGAGCGCGATGCGGCGGGTGGATTTGCGTGATCATTTTCACCTGGGTCAGCTGCTTCGGGCTCGAGGTCGTGATCGGGCTTCGGTGGTGGAGTATCAAAAGGCGCAACAGAAGGCCGGGTCCAAGCATGTGGCGTCTTTCATCATCCAGGACAAGCTGGGTTTGGCCTTGCTCTCTTTGGGCCATGAGGAGGCGGCCCGCCAGGCATTTTCGGCCAGCCTTCTGGTTCAGCCCGATGGCCTGGAGGCCCACTTGCATTTGGGGCAATTGCAGATTTCGGAAAATCCCGCCGAGGCCTATTTGCACCTGCGGCAGGCCCTGCGCATCAACCCCTTGGACCCGCGGGTGCATGTGGCCATGATGCGCCTGATGGAGCGTCGCTTGAAAGACGGCGACGAAGGGCGGGATTGGCAGGGCTTGGTGGAGCGGCATGCACGTGCTTTGCTCCTGATCCGCAATCATGCCCAGAGCGTGACCCAGGGCGTCAAGGGGATGGATTCTGGACCTGGGTCTGTTTCCTCTGATATGAACGGAACGACATGGTCCAAGTGATTTCAAAATCGATGAAGGACGAGCTCCACGTAGATCACCGGCACCTGGTGTCGGATTTGGTCCAGGCTCGCGAGCGGGTCTTGGAGCAAATCGGGCGCCGTATCGTGGGACAGCATGAGGTGGTCGATCTCTTGCTCACAAGCCTCTTCGCGGGTGGGCATAGTTTGTTCGTGGGGGTGCCGGGATTGGCGAAAACCCTGCTTATCCGAACCCTCGCCGAATCCCTGGAGTTGAACTTCGCACGCATTCAATTCACCCCGGACCTGATGCCCGCCGATATCACGGGCACCGACGTGCTGGTCGAGGATCGCTCGACCGGCAAGCGAGATTTTCATTTCATCGCGGGACCGATTTTTTGCAACGTGCTTCTGGCCGATGAAATCAACCGCAGCCCGCCAAAAACCCAGGCAGCCCTTCTGCAATCGATGCAGGAAAAACAGGTAACCGCGGGCGGTCGAACATTGGATCTGCCTGCGCCTTACCTGGTTTTTGCCACCCAGAACCCCATCGAGCAGGAGGGGACTTATCCCCTGCCGGAGGCGGAGCTGGATCGGTTCATGTTTCTCATCGGCGTGGATTATCCCACGGCGGATGAAGAAGTACGCATCGTGCAGACCACCACCGCCGTGGATGAGGTGCAGGTGGAGCGCACGCTGGGCCCGGAGGCCATCCTGAGTTTTCAGCACCTGGTCAGGCAGGTGCCGGCCTCTGAATCGGTGGTGCGCTATGCGGTACAGTTGGCCCGCGCGTCCCGCCCCGCCGAAGAGGGGGCCTCGGATTTCGTGAAGCAGTACGTCTCCTGGGGCGCGGGGCCCCGGGCGAGTCAGTACTTGATCCTTGGCGGCAAGGCTCGCGCTGTGTTGGATGGCCGTTTTGCAGTCAGCGCCGAAGATGTTCGGGCCCTGGTGCTGCCGGTGCTCAGGCATCGCATCTTGACCAATTTTCACGCGGAGGTCTCCTCCATCAACTCCTTGGACGTGATCGAGCATTTGCTCGGGACGGTGAAGCCCTGACCCGCCTGCTCAAAGGGAGACGAGGTCTGGTCGCTGTGATGGCCTGTTTGGTCATCTTGGCTTGCTCGGCCACCCAAAAGCCGCAAGACGAGCCGGCGGTTGCCCCGAAAGACAAGCCCAAAGAAATCGCGCCTGGCCCGGACGCCGGATTGGTGGCGGTCGAGGCGGAGTTGCGGATCAAAGAGACGCCCGAGCCGAAAACACAAGCGTCTCGAGAACGGGTTCGGGTTGAAGCGCGCGGGGTTTGGGTGACGCGTTGGGATTTCTCCTCCGCGGAAGATCTGCGCCGCATCATGGCCGAGGCCAAGCAGGCCGGCTTCAATCAGGTTTACTTACAGGTTCGTGGGGTGGCGGACGCGTATTACCGATCGAGCGTTGAGCCATGGGCTGCGCCCTTGACCGGCAAGCTGGGGCGGGATCCGGGCTGGGATCCCTTGGCCGTGGGTATTGAGGCGGCCCACGCGGCGGACATGGAACTGCACGCTTGGATTAACCTTTGCACCGGCTGGAAGGGCAAGCGACCGCCGGGGCCATCCCGTCCGACTCACATGTTGCGCAAACATCCCGAGTGGAGGGTAGCGGACAAGCGCGGTCAGCCCACGAGCTACTCCAACGCTCACTATGTCTTCATCAACCCGGCCCTGCCCGGTGTGCAAAGGCATCTCGAAGCCGTGGCCGCGGATATCTCTTCTTTTTACGCCATCGACGGTTTGCACTTAGACTACGCTCGTTATCCGGCGCATGAGACTTCCCATGATCGTCTGTCCCGAAAACTTTTCGCCAAGGCGCGCAAGGTCGAGCCCGGGCTTGATTTGCCCGCCTGGCAGCGAAGAGAGCTGACCGGCTTGGTGGCTCGGCTGCGCAAGAAGGTTCATGAGGTCCGTCCCCGGGCCGTGGTCAGCGCCGCGGTCACCGGCATCTATCGGGATCTCTGGGGCTGGAATGGCGTGACGCAAGGTTTTCACGACTTCCATCAGGATTCTCACGCATGGGCGGAGCAGGGTGCGGTGGATGCCCTCATCCCCATGATCTACTGGCCGCCGACCGCCAAGCCTGGCCAGCGTACGGATTTCACGACTCTGGCAAAGCACTTCGCTCCCCTCGGTGCCAAGGTCGGTATCCTGGCCGGCATCAATGTCGAGGCCGGCGGATTCGATGTTTTGCGTCGGGAGGTGGAGATCACTCGCGAGCAAGGACTGGACGGCGTGGTTCTCTTCGCCTGGGCTACATTAAAAAAAAGGGGCTGGCTTGAGCGGCTCAAGCAGGAAATTTTCGAGGGACCGGCGCGACCCAGGCCTGAAGAGTCGGTGGCAAAATTGCGGCAAGGATTGCGTCGTCTGGGGCGTCGATTGCGAGAGGTAGAGTTTTCCTGGCGGCCTCAGGATTTGGTGTGGATGACCGCCTTGCGATCGATCACCACCACCAGCATCCAATTCAGGTGAGGCAATTTGGCGAAGGCGACCAGCCTGGGACCCTCGGCGCTTTGAATTTCGATGGCTCGTTTTGCGGAGATCTCGCCTTTTCTGGCACCTGCAACAAAAGACGACAAAGCAGGGTTAAGATCATCGATGCGTTGCGGCTTGAATCCGTTTTTCCACTTGGCGGGATCGAAAGACTGATGCGTGTCTAAGATGATTCGGCCGTCGTCTCGCAACAAGAGGCCGCGGGCGCTCCCGCCCGCCGAGCTGGTGAACTCGGAGACCGTCCGTTGGAGTTTCTGCATGCTCATTTCGATACCCACCACGCCGTGCAGGGTTTGGTCGACTTGAATTGTCGTCGCGCATGTCAGCAACAGGCCCCTGCCTCCCGAGTCGATGTGGGGATCGGTCCAGATGGTTATGTTTTTCCCCTGGGAGGCGGCCTGGAGGTACCAGGGGCGCTTGGTGGGATCGTATTCGGGTTTGTCTTTGAAGCGCCCCGCGCCGGGAAATGAAATCAGGGCGCCACTTTCGGTGCCGAAGACGATGTAGAGCACGTCTGCGTTCGTGCGCAGCATGTGGGCTGCAAGGTAACCCAGCCGGGCCACGCGGGCCGCATCTTTCAGTACGCGGTGCCGGGCAGGCTGCTGTTTGGCCCAGGGCGCGAGTTTGACCACCGCATGCTCAAGCGATACGGCGTAGTCGTATCGGGAATCTGAGCGCATGTTCGCCGGGCGCCTTGTGGCCTGCTGGTAGTCTTCGTCCAGATAGAAACCATCTCGGCCAGCCGCCGTGCGGTCTGCCGGGGGAAGGCGATGGGCTTTGAGCCCAAGCATGTGTTCGGCTTGATTTCGGTATTGCATGAGCGCTTGTTCGATGGACTGTAGGTGCAAGTCCAGCAACTCGGCCCGAGCCTCGACCGCCTGGGATAGCATGCGTTGCTGCATTTTCTCGGTGTCTTGCTGGCTCTGTCTGGCCATTCCGCGCTGGGCTGCGGCCAGCTGCAGGTTTTCCAGGGCCATCTCCCGTTGCTGGAGGACCAGCATGGACACGGCCAGGCCCACGGCCAGCAAGAGCAGCACCACGGCCCTGAACATTCGCCGGTGGCGCTCTTCTCGCCGGATGATCTCGTCCTGGGCGCCTTGCTGCTTCTCGAGATCCTTGCGGAATCGCTTTCGTCGTCTTTGCCAGCGGGCTCCCTCTTTTGCATCTTCGCTTAGTTTTTTTTGGTTCTCGAACATTTCCAGGTAGGAGCGAGCCAGCGTCAAATCTCCCTGATCCAAGGCCAATTGGATTTGGAAGCTGGTGGCCGAGAGCAGGGTCTTTACGGCTTCTTCGTTCTCCGGCCAAAGGGACAGGGCCTGCCGCAAGGCACCCATGCATTCGCTCAACTGGCCGTAAGCCTTTGCTGCTTGTCTGTTGCCAATGGAGTGGAGTTGGGTCTCGTCTCCCACGGAGACAGTCCATGTCTCCTTCAGAAGATCCAGGCGATCCCTGGCGTTGGCGGTGATGGCCAGGCTCTCGGCGTGGCCCATGTACTGTCTGAGCTCGGCTTGAAAGTCCTTCACGTGTTGGTAGCGGTCCTCTTGCTTGGCGGCCAGTGCCTTGCAGACGATGCGCGACACCTCGGACGTGATGCGGGGATCCGGGCTGATTTTTTCGGGCGGGTCGACCTCGCCACGGGCCGCATGTTGCACGGCGGCCATGACGCTTTCGCCCGTGTGGGGCGGCTGGCCTGTGAGCAAGCAATAAAGGATGCCGCCCAATAGATAGATGTCCGTGGTCGGGCCGAATTCGGTCATGTGACCGAGGGCCATTTCCGGTGCGAGATAGGCCGGCGTACCGACCAATTGGGCTTTGCGGTCCGGATTCAGCTTGTAGGGGTTTTGGTCTCCGAAGGCCATGGCCAAGCCCCAGTCCATGACCAGCACCTCGCCGAAAGAGCCCAGCATGATGTTTTCGGGTTTTAGATCACGGTGGATGAAGCCTTTTTCGTGGCCGTAGGCGACAGCGTCCGCCACGCTGAGCAGGATGTTGAGCTGATCCTCCAGGCTCATGGCCTTCGCTCGCGCCTCTACCTTGCTGCGCTCCGCCCGATTGCGGATCCGCTCGGGATCCAAGAGTTCCTCCCAGCTGATGCCGACGACTTGCTTCATGGTGAAGAAGAGACGGCCCCGGTCGTCCTTGGCCAGGGCATGCACGGGCACCACGTTGGGGTGGTCGAGGCGGGCGGTGATGACGGCCTCATTGGCAAATTGTTCCAACTCGGCCTGGGTGGTCGCGGCTGAGTCGGAAGAGATCTTGCGCGCGACCTTGATGGCCAGATCCCGGCCCAAGGATTTTTGTCTTGCGGCGCAGACTACGCCCATACCTCCTCGACCCAGGACTTTTTCTACGTCGTAGCTTGGGTGTTCGAAGGCTTCGCCCATTTCCATCTCGCCCGTGTCGTCGAAATGCACCTGCTTGCCCTTGTGAGCCAGGCTTTCGATGGGAATCTGCATGGTGTCCGTGGGCTTGAGGGCGGAACAGTGCTTGTCTTCGGGCATGATGGAAGCGCCCAGGTCCATTGAATGGCTGCGCTGGATGGTCTGCTCAAAAGCAGGGGGAAGGAATGGCTTCTTGTTTTCCGGCTGGTCGCTCACCTGTGGTGCCCCCGCTATGGATCGGTTCTGTTTACAGGAAGATAAAAGTGACGGCTATGAATATGGGGACCAGGATGGCCACGCTCCAAATCATGAAGCCGAAGAAGCTGGGCATCTTCATCCCCCTTTCTTCCGCGATGGCTTTGACCATGAAGTTGGGGGCGTTGCCGATGTAAGTCATCGCCCCCATGAACACGGCACCCAAACTGATGGCGATCAGCAAGGTTTCGCTGACCCCGGTTTGGGCCACCTGCACGGCCCCGGGTTCTAGCCCCAGGCCCTGGGCCAAGGCGAAAAACACCACGTAGGTGGGCGTGTTGTCCAAGAAGGCGCTCAAGCCGCCGGTGGCCCAGAAGAAGCTTTCCGGGCTGGTCACGCCCAATTCAGCGCCGCGCGCTTTCAGGATCAAGATGGCCGGGATCATGGTGGCGAAAATACCGACGAAGAGGGCCGCGACCTCGATGATGGGATAGAAGGTGACTTTATTTAGCTCGCGGTATTCTCGTCGCGTGAGCACCCAGCTGGCCGCGGCCAAGGCCACCAACACCCCTTCGCGCAAGGGAAAGGCTTTGAAGGGCAGGTAGTTTTCGTTCAGAAAGGCCACGGAAAGAACGACGCCGACCAGCAAGGGTACGTTGGTCCAGGCGCCTACGATTCGGGTGGGTTTGACCTCCAACTTGTCGGCCTCGAGTGCCGCGATGGGCTCGCGGGTATACATGATGGTGTCGAAGATGAAGTACACCACCAGGAGTATGCCCACCACGGAGGCCCATTCGGGGAGGAGGTTGAAAGTCCACTCGAAGGGTACGCCGGCCAAATAGCCCATAAACAAGGGCGGGTCGCCCAGGGGCGTGAGGCAGCCGCCGATGTTGGCCACCAGGAAGATGAAGAAGATCACCGTGTGCAATGTTTTGGTTCGCTGGCTGTTGGTCTCCATCAAGGGCCGGATGAGCAGCATGGCCGCGCCGGTGGTGCCCATGAAACTGGCCAAGAGAGCGCCTATGGCCAGAAAACCCGTGTTGACCAGGGGCGTCGCTCGAAGATCCGTTTGGATTACGATGCCGCCGGAAATCACAAAGAGGGCAGCCAGGAGGATGATGAATGAGATGAACTCTTCACCTGTGTGCAACACCGAATGGTAGTCAAGGTACAGGAACATACCGATGATGGGCAGGCCCAGGATGGCCGAGACGATGAGCTTGTTTCGATTGGGGTGCCACCATTTTTCAGCAGCCAAAGGCAAGACGGCGATACACAGCAGCATGACCACGAAGGGAGCCACCCACCAGAGGGCCAATGTTTTGCCGATGGGTTCACCGCCTTCGCTTGCCAAGACGTCCGGCGCAAAGAGAAACAGCGCGATGCCAGTCAGGGTGAGCAAGAGGTCGCGGATGCGCATGGATCCTCCAGGGGTTTTTGCTTCTCGGTTCTACTTCAGCACGCCGTGTTTCTTGCCGACCTTGATGAAGGCCTCGACGGCTTTGTCCACGTGATCAAAGCTGTGGGCGGCAGAGAGCTGGACGCGAATCCGGGCTGCTTCCCTGGGTACCACCGGGAAGAAGAAGCCAACCACGTAGATGCCTTCGGCCAGCATGTCCTTGGCCATGGAGGCGGCCAGTTTGGCGTCGCCGAGCATGATGGGGACGATGGCGTGGTCGCCGGCTTTGATCTCAAAACCAGCATCCGACATCTTTTTGCGGAAGCGCATGGCGTTTTCTTCCAGCTTGTCCCGAAGCGCCGTGGTCTCGGTGATCATGTTGAAGGCCTTGATGGCGGTCATCACGATGACCGGGGCCAGGCTGTTGGAGAACAAGTAGGGTCGCGAGCGCTGCCGCAATTTCTCCACGATTTCTTTTCGGCCGGAGGTGAAGCCGCCGGAGGCTCCACCCATGGCTTTGCCCAGGGTGGAGGTGACCACGTCGATGCGACCCAGTACGCCGCAGTATTCGATGCTGCCCTTGCCGCGCTTGCCCATGAATCCCGTGGCGTGGCTATCGTCCACCATGACCAGGGCATCGTATTTGTCGGCCAGGTCGCAGATTTTTTCCAGCGGCGCGACGGTGCCGTCCATGCTGAACACGCCGTCGGTGGCGATCATGCGGTAGCGCTTGTCTTGTGTCTTTTTCAGGATTTCTTCCAGTTCATTCATGTCGGCGTTGGCGTAGCGGTATCGCTCGGCCTTGCACAACCGCACGCCGTCGATGATGGAGGCGTGGTTGAGCTGATCGGAGATGATGGCGTCTTCTTTGGTCAACAGGGTTTCAAACAGTCCCCCGTTGGCATCGAAGCAGGAGGAGTACAGGATGGTGTCTTCCGTCTCCAAAAACTCGGTGATCTGGTTTTCGAGTTGCTTGTGGATGTCCTGGGTGCCGCAGATGAAGCGCACCGAACTCATGCCGTAGCCATGGCTGTCCAAGCCCGCTTTGGCCGCTTCGACCAGGGTGGCATCGTCGCTCAAGCCCAGGTAGTTGTTCGCACAGAAGTTAATGACCTCTGCGCCGCTTTCCACCTTAATATCGGCGTTTTGCGGCGTGGTGATCAGCCACTCTTCTTTGTACAGCCCGGCATCTCGGATTTCGGTGATTTCGGTTTTCAGATCCTGCTTCATTTTTCCGTACATGTTTGTTTCCTCCCAAGAAGGGTTCCAAGGTTTCTGCTGCTCCAGGCTAAAGGCAGGCGCATTGTAGCCGCGCCGATTCGGGTCGTCAAGACAGCATGGAGGCAAAACCAACGATTTTGAGATCCTTGACAGACAGAGCCCTGATGGCCAGAATGAACACCTCATTGGCTTGTGTCGTCACAATGGGACATGGGAACAAAAGGAGAACAAAATGAGAAAATCCCTACCCTTCCTTATTGCTGTCTTTATGTTCATGGCCGCCCCCCAGGCGAAGGCCGATTTTTTCTCCTTTGGCCTGGATGCCCAGGGCACTTATACACGCCTGGACAAAATTAGCTTTTCGAATGTGGCGGACCCTGTCACCTTGGATGGATTCGGCGTCGGCGTGAGCGGTAAGCTGCAGATTCTTTTCATCACCGCCATCATCGATTATCAGCATTTGCTGGACGGTGCAGATTACATGCACGCCGGTTTGGGCTCGGGTTTTACCTTTGGGGCCCTGCCCCTGGTGGACCTCTATGTCCGTGGATCCTTGGGATTAATGCTTTTGTCCGCTGATGTCGCCGGCTTTGATGATACCCCCGGTGCCGGGGATATCTCGCCTCCCGAGGTGGGCTTTCAGGTTCGCGGCGGTGCCGGCATTGAGATCCCATTTCTGGGCGATTTCTTTGCCTTTGGCCTGGGCGTAGACGTGGGTGCCCATGCCATTACGGGCAATTGGGGTTACGATTTGAGCGTTAATGCCCACTTGGGCCTGCGGATTTAACGACAGGTTCTGCCGCTTTACCGCTTGATCTCCTTCAGTTTGCGGTTGACTTCGCCCCTCGATTTTTCTAGATTACGATACAGCTTGTCTTTTTAGTCAGGGGTTGCCACGATGAAATTATCCAAGTCTTCAGAGCTTGCCATTCATGGCTTGTATCAATTGGCGGTCACTCGACCGCGTCAACTCTTGGTCTCCGAGATGGCTGGTTCCCAGAAAGTATCCACCAGCTATCTGGCCAAGGTTTTTCAGAAGCTGGCGCGCAAAGGAATTGTTAACTCCACACGCGGCAAGCGAGGTGGATTTTGCCTGGCGCGAAGCCCGGAAGAGATCACGGTAGCGGATGTGGTGCGGGCGGTGGAGGCAGAAGAGCCGTTGTTTGATTGTCTTTCTTCTGTTCGAGGCTGTGAGGCAAGGCCGACTTGTTTGCTGCGACAGCGCTTCTTGGACGCCGAGAAAGAACTTTTTTCAAATTTGTCTCATACTTCCTTGGCCGATTTGCTACATTCGGGCAATGGAGAGCGGGACGCATGGCAGGTTTGAACAAGGAGTGAGTCATGGACAAGTATATTTGCAGCGTTTGCGGTTATGTCTATGAGCCGAACAAGGGCGATCCGGACAACGCAGTGGCGCCGGGTACTTCTTTTGAGGACATCCCCGATGAATGGCTTTGCCCACTTTGTGGTGCTGACAAGACATTGTTTGAAAAAACCGACTGAGCGATTCAGGGGGAGTGGCCGCCTCGCTTTGTTGTGCGTGATGCTGGCATGCTTCTATGCTCCTCCTGCCCTGGGCGGGAAGTCCGAGACCCATGTTGAGCCTCTGCTCTGGGTGAGTCCTGTCTTTTTGGGGCAGAACCTGGGGGCTGCCGAGTTGGCCTCGGTGGAGCAGGCCATGCAGCACGCCTTTGCCAAGGTGCCTGGCTTGGATATTCGTGATGCCAGGCGAGCTGCGATGGGGATGGATAAGCCCCCCAAGGAGCTTTCCGCGGATTTGAATCGGGCGGCCAAGTATTTACAAAAAGGGCAAGAGCATCTGCTGAACCTGAATCTCGACGAAGCCTATGAGGCTTTTCAAAGTGCGCGAGTCACCTATCGTCGCCATCTGGCTTGGTTGGAAGATTCGGATCCCTTGTTGCACTCTCTTTTGGGTTTGGCCGAGGTTTTTGCGACACAAGGTGATAGCCAGGCGGCCCTCATGGCCTATGGGGAGCTGTTGGTTTTGTCGCCGGGCTATGAGCCGGAGCAGGGCCTGCTGCCTGACAAGTATATGTCTTTGTTCGAGCAGGCACGGGATCGAATCTAAAAAGCAGAAAAAGGGGGGCTGGTCATTGAAACACGCCCCCCTGGCGCTCGCGTGATGCTGGATGGTTTGAGCTTGGGCAAGACCTTGGTCATCAAGGAGGGATTGACCGCGGGCCTGCATGGGCTTTCGGTTCAGCTGGATGGATTTGTCAGCGTTCGGCGGATCATCGAGATCCAGGCGGGAGAAAGCTATCCTTTGGATTTGGAGTTGGAGCCTCTGGATTTGACGCCGGACATCAAGGTGCTGCGAGAGGCCCTGGCCAAGTCGAGCGATCGAGATGGTGTCCTGGTGCATGCAAGGCGACTTGCCGCTCGTGCCGGTGTTCGGGCTGTCCTGCTGGGCCAGTTGAGCCGACTCCCGCAGGGAGGATTGGTGCTTACCTTGGTCGTGGTGACCAATTCTTTGCGCCCGCCGACGTTTATGGGCGTGAGGTGGCCCGAAGCAGGTGATGTCGAGCCCGTAGCCCGTAGCCTGGCCTGGAAGATTCTTTCGGCCCTGAGGGGTGCTCAGGAAACGGGGCTTCCGGTCGGTCTTGGGCTGCAATTCAATCAGGGCAGGTTGCTCGGCGCTTTGCCGGCCGCCCCCCGGATCGTGCAAGTGCCTCAAGTCGTCCATCGCCCCCTGCCCGCGAATCCACCAGCGGGGGCCATGCCGGGTGAAGACAGGGAAGGGCTCCTTGCCCCGGAGGGCAAGAAGGTTCCTGTTTGGGGGAAATGGTGGTTCTGGACCGGGTTGGGGATGATTGTGGCAGGGGGGGTGGCGACAACCCTGGTTTTAACTTTGGGCCCTGAGGTTCGAACGGAATTCGACCCAGACCTCGTCAGGGTACAACTGGTGCGAAGCCCATGATTCGGATGACTTCCATATATTTGGCTTATGCTGCGGCGTGTTGCGCAGTGCTTGTCGTTTCTGCCTGCGGCACGGAAGTGGAAAGAATCCCCGGCAGGGAGTGTTCGCTTGCCTTGTTCGTGCATACGCCACCAAACCAAGACGTCTTTGCCGGTGTACATGAGTTGCGTGTGCAGTTGTTTCGGCCCGATGAGGAATCGGTGATTCGTCGGGTTGACCCCAGCGCCACCGAGTTTGTGTTGACCGCCTCGCCTGTAGAGGGTGCCAGTCTTTTGCTTGAAGGATTGGACGCGGTCGGCACCGTTTTGGCAAGTGGCCAGAGCGCGCCTTTTGATTTGGATCCGCAGGTTGTAGCTGATGTGCATCTACTTTTTGCACGAAAGGGCGAGTTTGCCCGGCTCTTGGGTACCTTGGGGGCTGGCCGTTTTGGGCACAGCCTGACCGCGTTGCCGGACGGGCGTGTTTTGGTCATGGGCGGAGCTTCCGAGGGAGACATTGACTCACCGTCTGTTTTTGCGAGTCCTGAAATATACGACCCCAGGACCCAAAGCAGTTGTGCGATGCTTGATTCCAATTGCCCCGTATTTTCGGGTGCGGATTTGAGATTTGGCCATACCGCGACTTCGACCGATCAAGGAAAAGTCGTCATTTTCGGGGGATATGACGAAAACGGAAATACGGAAAGCAGCGTGCTTGTTTTTGAGTCGGAGGCTGACGCCTT
The DNA here is from genome assembly GCA_030591745.1 of Deltaproteobacteria bacterium. The sequence continues at coordinate 1,792 of JAUVAM010000006.1, read as the reverse complement.
TCGGAAAATACAGAACGTCGATATCACGAAGGTGCTGCCAAGAGCGCACCATGCGGCGGCGCAGCTTTTTGTTTATGACGAGTCCAGTGGCGAAATGCGTGACAGCATTTTGTTCGCAGGTGGTGAGAAAAACGGCGCTTCAGCACCTGAGGTGCTGTCGAGTGTACTTCTGTTTGATGCCCGCACGGAAATTTTCACCAGGACGGATTTGAGTCTGGGTCAGGCCCGAAGCAGGGCCATCGCAACAACCTTCGGTCCGGAATCGGAATTCGTCTTGCTGAGCGGAGGAGAAAACGAGCAGGGTCTGGTCGGGCCGGTGGAGCTGTTTCGTGGCGCTGAGTTCATCGACTGGCATACCGAGGGAAGTGGTGCCGGAACCGATTTGCATAGCATGAGGACCCATCACTTGGCCTTGCCTTTCGAGGGAGGCGTGTTGGTTGTCGGTGGGGACGACGGCGAGCTCAGCCTGGATGCGCCGGAGTTGTTTTTCTACGGTGGTGACATGGGGACTGGCATGTTTTCTTTGAGTGTGGCTTCACCGCCGCCGACCCATACAGGAAGAAGGGGCGCGCTGGGGGTCGTCCTGGAGTCGGGATCCGTGTTGTTGGCTGGCGGGGAAACCTTAGGGGCTGGGGAACGAAATTGGACGGATTCCGTAGAGTGGCTGGTGCACGAGGCCGGCTCTCAGCAGGTGAATTATTTTGAAATGGACGATCTTCCTGGTGCCAGGTCTTTTATGGCTTGGTGCAGGCTGCCTGGTGGTGGGATACTCATGGCGGGTGGCTTGACCTCTGGTGGCGGTGGACCCGTGTCAAGCGGCGAAGTTTGGTATTACAACCCCTGAACAGGTGGTCGGAAGATGAGATCATTTCGAGATTTCATGAAGGTGGTGACGACCCTGAGCCAGGATGAGTTCGTCGAGCAGTTTCCGCATCCGATACTCATGTTTACCGAGCAACCGGGCGCCTTGGATGGGTTTGTACACACCCAATTGACCGAACCATCGGAGGGCGTTGAGCGGATCGACAGGTTTTCATCTATGCTTTTGGGTTTCCATATCGTCTTGCCCAATCCCAAGCCCAGCGCTGATTTTCCGCGCAAAGCCTTTGTGGGACGTGATCCCAAGCGAGACTTCTACATTCCTCATTCGACGGTCTCCACGCGGCATGCTTGCCTGTTTTTGGATGATGCCGATGACGCCTACAAGTTGGTGGATTCGAGTTCCACCAATGGCACCCATTTGCGAGGGCGGGAGTTGAAGGCGGGTGAGCCCGTTCGTATTTTTGATGGAGATGTGATCACTTTCGGTATGGTGGATTGTTTGTTTTTTTCATCGGAAGGTGCATATCGATTCATGCGGCAATATCGCCTTTTCCGTCAGGTGATGAATAAGGATTGAGGAGAGAAGATGCCCAAGATCAAGATGGATCGTTCCCATGGCTTGTCCATGGAGGACGCACGAAGCAAAGTGGAGAACCTGGCCGCTGATCTGGAAACCCGCTATGGCATCATGAGCAACTGGTCCGGTAACAAAATGAACTTCAAACGAACCGGCGTGAAAGGCCATGTGGAACTCGCGGACGGCAAGGTTTCCGTGCTGGTGGATTTGTCCATGATGCTGGCACCACTGAAAGGCAAGGTGGAGGCGCGGCTGAAGCAGAATCTGGAAGAGGAATTTGCTTAATCAAGGCCTCATGCGGCCAGGTGTTGTTCGAGGCTGTTTTGGCCCACTTGGGTGTAAAAGCGGGTGAACTCAATACCAAATCCGCCCTGGCGCTCCAGGGCTCGGCTT
>JAUVAM010000477.1 GCA_030591745.1 Deltaproteobacteria bacterium | reverse complement strand
GGGCAAACAAATCACGACCCAGCGCCTGCACGACCGGCTACTCCCAGCGGGCCTGGCTCACCCGCTGAAAATCAAGGGCGAGCGCCTGCCCGGACCGGGCATACTCATCAAAATGATGAGCCAGCTTTTGCCCTACATGATCCTGATCTTCGCCTTCTTGGGCGCCTTGTACCCGGCCATTGACTTAGGCGCCGGCGAAAAAGAACGAGGCACCTTAGAAACCCTGCTGGTGGCGCCCGTCAGCCGACTGAGCCTGGTCTTGGGCAAATTCGGCGTCATCCTTCTGGCCGCCGTCGTCTCGGCCTTGCTTGCCACTGTGTCTTTGGCCGCCTCCCTGCAGATAGGCTTCTTGGCGAATCTCTCTTTAGTCTCAGGCTCGGAATTCTCCTTCAGCCTGATTGAGGCCGCCATCGCCCTGGCCATGATCCTGCCGGTGGCCTGCATCTTTTCAGCCCTGCTCTTGGCTCTTTCCATCTTCGCCAAAAGTTTCAAGGAAGGACAAAGCTACGCGGGCCCCTTGCAGATGGTCGTCATCATGCCCGCCTTCGCGTCTCTTTTGCCCGGCGTCAAGCTGGACTGGGTCATGGCCGCCATCCCGGTGGTCAATGTGTCTTTGGCCCTAAAAGAAATCTTCACAGGCAACTTAGATCAACACTGGGGACACGTAGGCCTAATCTTCGCCTCCACCACGGTCGTTGCAGGCATCCTGCTCTGGTTCGCCACCTGGTGGTTCCGACGAGAAGAAGTACTGTTCAGAACATAAACTCTCCCAGGCTAGCGTTTCTCGAGGAGTCACAATTTTCTCACATAAATCAAGTAGACAATCCCGTGAAAACTGAGTAGAAACGTTTGTGCCGTGGCGCGAAGCGACACGGTGCAAAAATCTGGGAGGCCTGATGTCAAAAATCGGAATCCGCAAAGAAGACAAGAACATATGGGAGCGTCGTGTCCCCCTCGTTCCTGACATGGTCAAACGACTTGTCGCGGATGAGGGCCTGGAAGTCCAGGTGCAATCCTCGACGAATCGGGCTTTTTCCGACGAGGCCTATGTTGAGGCCGGGGCCGTCGTGGCCGCGGATTTGCCTGATGCGCCCGTGCTTTTCGCGGTCAAGGAAGTACCCATCAAGCACCTGCGCCACAAACGCACCTATGTTTACTTTTCCCATGTGATCAAGGGCCAAGATTACAACATGCCCATGCTGCAAAAACTTTTGGACCTGGAAACCACGCTCATCGACTACGAAAAAATCGCCGACGACAAAGGTCGACGCCTGGTGTTCTTCGGCCGCCACGCGGGGCTCGCGGGCATGATCGACAGCCTCTCCGCCCTGGGTCAACGCCTGGCCGGCGAGGGTTTCGACACGCCCTTGGCCCAGGTGAAAATGGCGCATCAATACGCCGACTTGGACGCGGCCAAAGAAGACATCGCTCGCATCGGCAAACTCGTCGCCGAGCAGGGCCTGCCCGAGGGCTTGTCGCCCATGACCGTGGGTTTCACAGGCTACGGCAATGTCTCTCAGGGTGCCCAGGAGATCTTCGATCTCCTGCCCAGCCGAAAGGTGGAGCCGGAAGAACTGAGTGGCTTGACCCAAGACAAAAACAAACCCTTCATCAAGGTGGTCTTCCAGGAAAAACACATGGTCGTGCCCCGGGACGACAAGGCAGAATTCGAACTGCAAGACTACTACCAGCATCCGGAAAAATATCGGGGCGTTTTCGCAAGCTACGTGCCCCACCTGCACGTGCTGGTCAACTGCATTTACTGGACCCCGGATTATCCGCGACTGGTCACCAGGGACTTGCTGCATGGTCTTTATGGCGCGGGCTGCAAACCCAAGCTGCGCGTCATCGGCGACATCTCCATCGACATCGAAGGCGCCGTCGAGTGCAGCCTGAAAGCCACCGAATCCGGCGATCCGATCTATGTGTACCTGCCGGCGGAAGACCGGATCGTCTCCGGCGTTGAGGGTCACGGCCCGGTCATCATGGCCGTGGACAACCTGCCCTGCGAGCTGCCGGTGGAATCCAGCCAGGACTTCGGCAAGGCGCTTATGCCCTACGTCGCGGCCATCGCCAATGCCGATTATAGCCTGTCTTTCAATGAGCTGGACCTGCCCGCTCCCATCAAGAGGGCGGTCATCTGTCATCAGGGCAAGCTCACACCCGACTTTGAATACCTGTATGAAATTCTGGGGGAAAACCAAGAAGATTCAACCCAAGGAGGCGAGTCGTGAAAAAAGTCGTGCTGTTCGGAGCAGGTTTGGTTTCCCGTCCCCTCGTGCGCTACTTGCTTGACCACGGAATCGGAGTGGTGGTGGCCTCGCGAACCGTTTCCAAGGCGGAGGCCCTGATTCAAGGGCATGAGCTCGGTCAAGCGGTGGCCCTGGATGTCAGCGACGATGCGGCCATGCGCAGGCTCATCGAAGCGGCCGATCTGGCCGTCAGCCTTCTGCCAGCCCCCAAGCATCCTCAGGTGGCGCGCGCTTGCCTTGATCTGGGCAAACACATGGTGACCACCTCTTATATCAGCCCGGCCATGACGGCCTTTGACGCCGAGGCCAAGGAAAAAGGCCTGACGCTGCTGAACGAAATCGGCGTGGACCCCGGCATCGATCACATGTCGGCCATGGAAGTCATCCATCGGGAACAAGATGCCGGTGGTACCCTGATCGGCTTCAGCTCCTATTGCGGTGGCTTGCCCGCACCCGAAGCCAACGACAATCCTTTTGGCTACAAGTTCTCCTGGGCACCTCGCGGCGTGCTGGTGGCCGCCCAGAACCCGGCCCGCTACCTCAAAGACGGCAAGCTCATCGAAATCCCCGGTGAGAAGCTCTTTGCCGAGCCCGCCACCGTCGAAATCCCGAACCTGGGCACCTTCGAAGGCTACCCCAATCGGGATTCCGTGGCCTACCTTGACACCTACGGATGGAACAAAGATGAAGTCAAAAGCATCTTCCGCGGCACCCTTCGCAACCAGGGTCACTGCGTACTCTACATGCAACTCATCGCCCTGGGCCTGTTAGAGCAAGAACCCGCCCAGGACCTTGAGGGCAAAAGCTACAGGCAACTCATGGAAGCACGCTTCGGGGCCCCCCTGGAAGAAACCATCCCCGCGAAGCTTGGCGTCGACAAAGCCGCGTCCCCCTTAGAGGCGCTTACCGCCATCCACATGACGAGCGATGACGCCATCCGCGTGCCGAAATCGGGCACCGCCATGGTGGATCTCATGGCGGATCGCATGGCCGAGGATCTAGCCTACAGGGACGGCGAACGGGATATGCTGGCCATGCGACACGACATCGATTTCGCCTATGAAGGCGGAAAAAAATCCCGAGTCACCGCGGTCATGGTGGACTTCGGCATCCCCAACGGCGACAGCTCCATGGCGCGCACCGTGTCCTTGCCGGCCGCCATCGGCGCCCGCATGATCCTGGAAGACAAGATCACGGCCCGGGGCGTACACCTTCCCATCGCCAAAAACATCTACCCGCCGGTTCTGAAAGAACTGGCTGCTTTGGGCATCACCTTCACCGAGACCAAGAAAGACATCTAGATCCAAGCTCGACAACACGACGTCAGCCAGCACGAACAACTTAGGTCAACTTAGCGCCCAACATCCTCGGTGGATGCAAATCAACGGCCCCTCTTCGGAGGGGCCGTTTTTTGTCATCAAGTCGGCAAGCAGCGTCTTGACCACGGGGCATCTCGGACATATGTTCTAAGTATCTTTGGAGTCTTAGAATCTCAAACGAGGAAATCCATGACCAACAACGAGCTTAACTCTTCTGAATTGCAGACGAATATCCTTATTATCGGCGGTGGCCCAGCCGGCATTCAGGCCGCGAGGCTCATCAAGAACCAGACCCCGGATACTCGGGTGAGCCTGCTCAGACCCGAGGCCCACTCCATGGTCTACTGCGCCCTGCCCTATGCCATGGAAGGCTTGTTTCCCTTGAGCAAAACCTTCAAGTCGGATCAACTCCTGCTCGACGTGGGGGTGGAGCTAATCCGGGATCAGGCAAGCAAAGTCGATTTTCAATCCAAAACAATAGAAACCGCCAAGGGCCAGAGCATCCACTACGACAAACTGCTCATCGCCACCGGAGCAAGCCCCATTCG
>JAUVAM010000070.1 GCA_030591745.1 Deltaproteobacteria bacterium | reverse complement strand
TGGCGGACGGGGACGAAGCAGAAGCAGAAAAAAGTAAGCCTATTGTTCTCCCCAGACAGCTGAGGTTCTTAGCTCTGCGATTGAAGTATCGGCAAACTGACCTCGGTAGGCTTTCTGCAAAATGATAACGCCCACATAAATGGTACGTACCGACAGGGCCAACTCGGGCAGCTTGATCGGTATCTTGACCCGAATGGGGGCGGGTTTGTCCTTGAACTTGAGCCTGCTCCGCCCAATCCACTTAAACTTGGGCTTCAGTTCATCCGTCCCCTTCTCGCGTTTGAACTTCACAAGGTAATAATCCAGCAAGGCCCTCCGTGGCCGATTGAAGTTCTCAAATTGCTCTTTTCCGGCACCTGGCACCACCTCCACATGCGTGCTGTCATCAGGCAAATGAAAAACCACCCACTCCTTGGCCCCAGCCCCCTTTTCCCCCTCAGCCCAGAAGGTCTCCAGGTCGTTGTCGAACATCTTTTCCACGCTGTAATAATCTTCTCCTCGCCCCTTCTCCACCAGCGTAGAGGATGCCACGGGCACTCGCTCATCCTTGCCAAGCTTAACCAGAGCCTCCGTGAACTCCTTGGCCGGGATAATCTTGGTCACATTGGTCTTTTTCTTTTTCTTCTTCCTGGCCTTCTTTCTAGCCAAAGCATCCGGGGTGCCCAGTCCCAAAGCAAAAACCAGGCCTATAATCAAAGCTATCGATTTTCTCATGTCAAACCTCCATCCATCTCAACAGCCAGACGAAACGCCCACCCCGAATTATTCACCTCGAGCATAGTCGCGCTCGAAAGCCCCCTCGCTGCAATCCAGCCGAATCATGCGCACGTTCAATTCCTCGCCAGGTGCCTGCCCCCCGCTATCTCCAAAGCGACCAAAGAAAAATGTCTTTTTCTTGCCGGGCCTTACGATTGGATAGCGCGTCGAATATCGCCCGTTGAGGGTCACGATCAGATCTCGCCAGGGATCGGCCCCTTCATTGGCCACCAACACATAGCGACCACCGATTATCTCGGTTTTGCTCAGGCGAACCCTGGCGTCGATATCGTTCAGTTCGCCGGGGGGAAGGAACACGACAACGGTCACCAGACTGACCACCACATAGGTCGCAATCAGCCCCACCTTGATCTTGAAATATCGGTTGGACTCCCTGAAGTCCTCGACCATGTTGCCGACAAACTCTCGAATGACGTCGCCAAGGTCTAAGATCTTGGTCCATATCAAGGAAAAGAAGTCGCCCAAGATCAATCCTCCTCGTCACGATTGCGACGGGGCCGCAAGCCCACACGCCGACTGGATTCTTTCTGCCCTTCCTTTTGCCGTCGCATCTGTCGGCTCAGCAGGGATGCGGCTGAACTCTCACTTTGCCGCCGAGGCTCCCCCCCTCCCTTTCGAGCTGCCGCCGAACGACGACGCGCCAGGATACGCCGCTTACGAAGTGCGTCCTCATCTTCTCCCGAGGCCTCTTCGCCGTCATCAGGCGGTTCTTCCTCTTCATCTTTGTCTTCGGCTTTGGACAAGTCTTTCGCGGAGATCTCACCCTTCTCGGCATCCCACATGGGTGGCGGAACCAGGTCTTTCTCCTCCATGGTGTCGTCGTATGCCTTGTTGAGTTCTCCCTGCTTTTCCTCATCGAAGAGCGCGGCCGGCCCTTGCTCCTTGCCGTCCTCCAACCTGGGCACCCAATGAACCTTGAACTCTTGCACCGCCTGCACTTGCGGTCGTTCCAGGCCATGGGATCCGGGATCAAAAAATTCGGGTGTCATCTCGCTGAATCCGTATGCTTGTAGCTTGTTCAGGAAGGTCGGCAGGATGCCCGTGGGGGCATGGTAGCCCTGGAACCTGCCGTCCTTATCCCTTCCCGTGATCGTGTAGACAAAGATATCCTGCGTGCGATAGTCGCCTTTCTCGTTAAGCGGCAAGACCTCGCTGACATGGGTTGTCCGTCGAGACCCATCATGAAAACGAGCACAGCTGATGATCACGTTGATGGCCGAAGCCACCTGGGCCCGTACAGCCACCATGGGCAATTCTACCGAACTCATCAGACAGAGAGATTCAAGACGCCTGAGCGTATCCGTTGGGGAGTTGGCATGCACGGTACTCATGGAGCCCGAATGGCCGGTGTTCATGGATTGAATGAGGTCAAAGGCCTCGCCACCACGAACCTCGCCGATGACAATGCGATCAGGCCGAAGACGCAGGGCCGAAGCCAGAAGATCCGCCATGCTCACGCCGCCCTTGCCGAACTTGTCCGGCGGCCTGGCCTCAAAAGGCACCAGGTGGTCCTGCTGCATCTGCAATTCGGCCGAGTCCTCAATGGTCAGGATGCGCTCTTCATTGGGCACCAGACTGGAAACGACGTTGAGCAGGGTGGTCTTACCGGAGCCCGTACCCCCTGACACCACCAGATTCTGGGCCGTCACCACGCAAGCCTCGATCAAACGCGCCATGGCGGGCGTCATCGAGCCGAACTCCACCAGTTGCTTGATGGTCAGCTTGCCTGGAAAAAACTTACGGATGGCGATTGTGGTTCCCTTGCGTCCGATAGGCGGCAACACAACGTGAATACGGGAGCCGTCCGGCAGCCGGGCGTCCAGGCGAGGGCGCTCGTCGGTGATGGTGCGACCAACATATTGCGCCATGTTGCGGGCCGCGGCGATGAGGCCTTCTTCGGTGAAGGAAGCGGTGGTCTTGAAGACTCGCCCACCTTTTTCCACCCAGATCTCATCGTGCCCGTTGATCATGATCTCCGTAATCCCCTTGTCGTCCAGAAAGGGGGCGATAGGCTTTAGAAAAGCCGCCAGAGATTTTTTGTACATTTCAGATGGGTCGCCCATACTTTTCCCTTATGCCTGGATGTCCAACTAATCAGTGTATATCGGCTATGGGGCAGGCTTCAAGCCTCAGAAAAACCAGCCCGAACTGGCGGTACCCACAAAGATCATCAACACAACCCAATAGACCGCATAAATCGCACCGAGGGCCGTGCCGATGATGCCGCAGACCAGACCCGCGATGGCCATGCCGCGGCCCCCCAGGCGCTCGCCCGAAGCATTGAAATCCGAAATAAACTTGACGTAGAGCACGATGGCGATGGTGCCACAAATCAAGCCCACGAGCGGAATGCAGCCGAGCACGATGGAGACGATGCCCAGCACCATGGAAGCAATCGCCCTATTGTCGGCAGGGAACACGTCCGTCGGGGACACGTCCGTCGGGGACACGTTCGCGGGAGACACTTCCGCTGGGGGGGGCAAAGGACTGCCGGATGGGGGTGGGGGTTCGATGGGGGGTGGGGGTTGATAACCATTGCTCATGTTTTTCTCCAATTCAGGCCGCTAGTTTCAGAGTCCAGTTGCCCATCACGACCAGGGCGACCACACCAGCCGTCCAGGGCAAGAAGCGGTTGGAACCCTTGATCAACAAGTGCAAGCTCAATGCCCACAACAGAACCAAAACCGGCAAGGGCGGATAAGCCGAACAAGACCGAAGCAAGTCCCCCTGCCCCAGGGCGGTCAAGGCATGCCCCAATCCACAGCCTGGACAAGGCAGGCCCACAAGCTGACGCCAAGCGCATTCGGGTGCCCGGTATGCCAGCAAAATGGCCAGCAAAGGTCCAAGCAGCATGGCCATGAGCATCAGACGCCGGGATATCGACTGGGGCATACCCGGAAAATGTCAGGATTCCCATGACTTGTCCAGGGATATACTCAAGGGATTTGAGTTTGACTTGAAGCATGCCACGGCCTACAATCTGCACCCATGAAGTGTCCCCAATGCGGCCAAGACAACGCCGACGGTACCATGATCTGCAAGGACTGTGACTTCATCCTGGACGATTCATTCCTCGAAGAAGAGGGCATGGGTGGAGATTACGCCGACGAAGACACACCGCCGGGTGAGCTGCCCGATGATGAGCTTGACCACGACGGAGAGTGGGCCGCGGATCCGACGAGTGATTTCGATGACGACGATCTACAGGATCCCTCCACGGAAGCTGCACGGGGTAGCAGTTTCTCCCGACCAGGTGCATCAAAGCGTCGACAACAGGAGCTCGAGGAAGAAGACGAGCCGGACGATTTCGACGCGGAAATCGAAAGACAACGGGAGGCCATGCGGGCCAAGCGCACCAACACCAACCCGGGGGAAGCACAGCAACAACTGCCGAATGAAACCCAGCTACGAGGGCCCAAGATCAAGACCGAACGAGGCAAGGACCTGGGCATGGAGGCCTCCCAGATCGGCCGGGACATGGAAGACATGCTTGGCAAGGCCACGTCATTTTTTGGGGCCCTTGGCACCCATGAGCAGATCGCCCTGGTCGGTTGTCTGGTGGCCTTCCTGTCCACGGTCTTTCCCTGGGTGGAAATCGAGCAACAAGGCACCCGCATTGGACTCGAGATGGGTGGTGTTTTTGTGTGGTTGCTCTCAGCCGGTGCGGCTGTACTCATTTACCTCAGCAGCCAAAAAGATTGGCTGTCGCGCAGAAAAATCCTCATCTACGCTGAAGCAGGAATCGCCGGAATCGCCCTCCTCTTCACCCTGTCCAAAATCTTCACATCACTGTCCTTCACCATCGTCTCCCCGGCCGATGGGTTGGAACACACCTATGCAGGCACGATCCAATTCGGACTGGTCTTAGCTATCGTCGGCACAGGTATCATGGCGGGCGGCATCGGCCTGCTCATCAAATCCGAAGTAGGCAACAAGAAAAAAAATCAGCGTTTATAGTTTATCGGTCAGCGAAGCAGCTCCCCAAACCAGTCCAGAATTTCTTCCCGCCCCCAGGGCTTGGGGCCAAGAAAACGGTAACGCAGATTGCCATCCGGATCGATGAGATAGGTCTCGGGATAGCGACTGGTGCCAAAGGCCTTCGCCAGACCTTCGTTGGAATCCAAAGCCGAGAGGCTCCCTGGTATTTCACCGATCAGCAACTGGGCTGACCTGGCCTCATTGCCCCCGGGCTTGCCTGCCTGGGATAGTTGCTTGGACAAATCCCGCACCAGGGCCCAATCTTCATCCACGCTCACGACAAGCAACAGCAGGCCACTGCCCGACAGGCCTTCGACAAGCTTGACCAAATGGGGCAATTCCTGAAGACAAGGTGCGCACCAGGTAGCCCAGAAATTCACCAGCACCCATCGCCCACGCAGGCTTCCGGATTTCAATGGGCTGCCATCCGCCACGGTCAAAGAAAAAGCCGGAGCAGGTCCCTCTCGGGGTTCGGGTTGCAGGATTCGCCAGGCCACCTGCTGTCGATGAGCGGAAGCCGCCTGCAAACGATGGATCAAGGTCCCGCCCAAGAGCAAAACACAGAGAAAGAAAAATCCAATTCGCAGCAAACCGCGACTCATACACCCACCCTTGATGCGGCCAGGCGTTCGCCGTCTTCACCCGCAAACAATATGTCGTCCAAATTCTGGGTATCCCGCTCGACAAATTTTTGCATGACCGCGTCTAAGCCTTCCGATATCTCACCAAAACCAATACGACCCTCCAAGAAAGCCTGCACCAGGACTTCGTCAGCCACGCAGAGAGCGGCGGGCCGCCCTCGGCCTGCCACCATGGCCTGTCGACCCAAGGCCAACGCAGGAAAGCGTTGTTCATCTACTTCGCGGAAGCTGAGCTGGCCAAGCTCGCACAGGTCCAAGCTTCTGGCGTCTTTTAGCCTTCGAGTCAAATCCAAAATCCGCGGATGGGCCAAAGCCTGAGCGATGGGAATACGCATGTCTGCTGGGCCCAGTTGTGCCAACCACGAGCCATCCAGCAATTTCACGGCTGCGTGCACTCGGCTCTCCGGATGCACCAGCACCTGGATGCGATCCTGAGGCAGGTCAAAAAGCCAGCAAGCCTCGATCACCTCAAAGGCCTTGTTCATCATGGTGGCGCTATCCACGCTGATCTTAGCCCCCATCTTCCAAGTGGGATGGGCCAAGGCATCATCTGGTGTGGCGCTGCGAACAACGCTCAAATCTGCATCCAGAAAAGGGCCTCCTGAAGCGGTCAAAATAAGCTGGTCGATGCTTTCTCGTTCAACGCCCCCCAGCAACTGCGCCAAGGCCGCATGCTCAGAGTCTATCGGCAGCAGTTCTACATGGTGATGTTTGGATGCCGCCATCAACAACTCGCCGGCCATGACAAGGGATTCCTTGTTGGCGATGGCGACGCGCTTGCCTGCAGCCAAGGCCGCAAACACGCCAGGCAGGCCGGCACGCCCCACCACGGCAGCCACAACCAAATCCACATCAGACCGCTGCACCAGCTCTTCCACGGCCGCCTGCCCAGCCTGAACTGAAATCCCATCAAGATCCGGCCGCCCCCGCAGCGCCTCGGCAGGCCGATCTTCTTCCATCACCACAACACGGGGTCGATGCCGAGCGGCCAGATCCGCCATGGTGTCCACGGAACGCCGGGCAGCCAAGCCCACCACATCGAAATGCTCAGGATAAGCCTGAATGACTTCCAAGCTCTGCCGGCCCACGGACCCCGTAGCGCCCAGGATGGCGATACCGGTAATCGAACTCACGTGACCTTCCAGCCAATGACCAACGACACGTACAGCCAAACCGCGGGCACGGCAAAAATGAGCGCATCGATGCGATCCAGCATGCCGCCGTGTCCTGGCAACAACTTGCCCGAGTCCTTGACGCCCATGTTGCGCTTGAGCAAAGACTCCACGAGGTCACCCAATTGAGCCAACACACCCGCCAGCAGAGCCACCACCACCGCATGGCCCACACCCAACTCGGGCAAAAAAGTGGCCCTCGCAAGCAATGCAGCCCCCACGGCACCCACCAAGCCACCCGCCGAACCCTCCCAGGTCTTGCCCGGGCTGACGGCGGGATATAGTTTTCGCCTGCCGAGGGAACGACCCACGAAGTAGGCCGCGGTGTCGCTGCCCCAGGTGATCATCATGGCCAGAAAAACCAAGGCCCAACCATGCTCCAACATTCGCAAGTGCAAGAGGCAAGCAGGCAATGCGCCGGCATAGAACACGCCGGTCACCGCAAGGGCCGCTCGCTCAAAAGAGGCCGGCCGCTGGCCCGGAACCAACAGATGCACAAGCAGCAAGATCATCACACCCGGCACCATCAAGGCCCAGGCGTACTGATGAAAGAAGGGGGTGGTGCTGACCACAGCCAGGCCCATGCCGGCCGCCCAGGTCAGGGCGAAGACCACGGGCGACGCGCGGCCTTCCACCATGGCCAAATACTCGAACAGGGCGGCGCCGATAGCCGCCAACACCATCAACTGGAAAGCCACCCCACCTTTCCATGTCAAATAGAACACCAGGGGTGCCAACAAAGCCGCGGTCAGAACCCGCAGCAACAGGTTATTCATGCCGCCCTTGCCGTCCGCCATCTCAATCCTCTCCTGCCTGCTCACCAGTCAGACCGTATCGCCTGTTGCGACGCTGGAACTCAGCAACGACAGCCCTGAGATCAGCCTGCATGAAATCAGGCCACAGGATATCGGAAAACACCAGCTCTGCGTATGCGCTCTGCCAAAGCAAAAAATTAGACAAACGTCGCTCGCCCCCGGTGCGGATGAGCAAGTCAGGATCCGGCAATGACGCCGTATCCAGGCATGCAGCGAGATTGGCCTCGGTCACCTGCTGCCGGGAAAGCTTGCCGGCCAAAGCCTTGCCCACCATCTTGCGGGTGGCCCTCACCATTTCTTCCCGGGAACCATAACTCAAAGCCAAAGCCAGGGTCATGCCCCGGTGATGGCGAGAAGCGCGCTCAAGAGCCAAGAGCTTTTCTCTCACCGACGCGGGTACGCGCCGCAGCTCACCCAGGTGCACGACCCGGATCTCTTGATCCATGATTTCTTGCCACTCACGAATGATGAACTCACCCAGGAGTTCCATCAAATTGGAGACTTCCTCATCAGGCCGACCCCAGTTTTGAACGGAAAATGCATAGAGGGTCAGGGCCTCGATGCCCATGCGCCGGCAAGCGCGCACCACGCGTCTTACGGCCTTGGACCCGGCCCTGTGGCCAGCCACGCGAGGCCGACCCCGGGCCTGAGCCCAGCGCCCATTGCCATCCATGATGATGGCGATGTGTCTCGGCAAGCGCGTCTTGTCGATGGAGACCCGGCTCAAGAAACTGACCCCTGGCCTTTCAGACTTCCATGATTTCTTTTTCTTTTTCTTCCTGGATGGCATCGACCTGAAGAACGGCTCGGTCAACTTCCTTCTGCACTCGGTCCAAGCCTCGCTTCTTGTCGTCTTCGGTGATCTCGGAAGACTTCTCAAACTCTTTGAGCATGTCGTTGGCGTCACGACGATGACCGCGAATGCGCACTTTGGATTCCTCGGTCATGCGACGAGTCTGCTTGGCCAAATCCTTGCGCCGCTCTTCGGTCAGGGCAGGAATGGGCAGGCGCACCACTTCGCCGTCATTCTGTGGCGTTAAGCCGATCTCCGCCACGTTGATGGCTTTTTCAATCTCAGCGATCAGGGACTTGTCCCAGGGCTTGATCAGGATAAGCCTGGCGTCGGGCACCGACACCGTGGCCGCTTGACTCAAGGGAACCCTGGATCCGTAATAATCTACCCGCACCGGGTCCAGGATGGCCAGGTTGGCACGACCGGTACGCACGCGAGACAGCTCCATCTTGAACGCCTCAATGGCCTTACTCAAACTGTCTTTCAGTTCGCTGACCACATCATCTACCATGGCTGCCTCCTTCTGGTCATCTACTCGGGATCAGACAACTCCCCGATCACCGTGCCCACGTCTTCTCCCATAATGGCCCGACGCATGCTACCGGATTCGGTCATTTTAAAAACCAATATTGGAATTTTGTTGTCCATACACAAACTGACGGCCGTCGTATCCATGACCCGCAAATCGCGTTTTATCACGTCCATGTATGTCAGACGCTTAAAGCGACGAGCGTTGGGGTCCTTAAGCGGATCGGCGTCGTAGACACCATCGACCCGCGTGGCCTTCAGCACTGCATCTGCCTTGAGCTCCATGGCCCTGAGCGCGGCGGCGGTGTCGGTTGTAAAATACGGATTGCCAGTACCCGCGGCGAGCAAAACGACCCGGTTTTTCTCCAGGTGCCGAATACCGCGGCGCCGAATGTAGGGCTCGGCCACCTCATCAACCGACAAGGCAGTCATCAAGCGCGTGGTCACGCCTTGTCGCTCCAGTGAGTCTTGTAAGGCCATGCAATTGATCAGCGTGGCCAGCATACCCATGTAATCCCCAGTGGTCCGATCGATGCCCATCTCGGCTGCGGACATGCCGCGGATGACGTTGCCGCCGCCCACGACCACGGCCAACTCCACACCCAGATCCCGGATTTCTTTCAGCTCGGCCGTGGTGGCCGCCACAATAGCCGGGTCGAAGGTCTGCGCCCCTTCCGCGCCCTCTCCCCGCAAGGCTTCGCCAGACAGCTTCAAAAGAACGCGCTTGAACCTGGGCCCGCCCATGAAAGCACGCACTAGCCTTTCTTGGCTTCTTCGACTTGCTTGCGAACTTCCTCGGCCAAATCCTCTTTCTTCTTCTCGATGCCTTCGCCGAGT
>JAUVAM010000483.1 GCA_030591745.1 Deltaproteobacteria bacterium | reverse complement strand
TTGATCCCAAGTTGCACGAAGACCTGCAGGCCATCACCGAGCACTTGCACCGCAAGGGTCTGGCCACACCCCGACTGCAGCCCTCTGCCAAGGGGAGGCTCTGGGAAAAAGACGAGCAGGGCGGCATCTGGCGAGTCATGGATTGGATGGAGGGCGAGATCCTCCTCGCAGCCGACGGCCCGGGCCGCTGTCGAGAGGCCGGCCGTTTATTGGGCACCTTCCATGCGGCCTTATGGGATTTAGACCACTCATTCCGTGCAAGACGCCTGGGCGTACACGACACAGCGGCCCACCTGACAAAATTAGAACAGGCCATGCGACAAGACGATGCCACAAACGAACTCAAAGCCCTGGGCCGGAGCATTCTGGAAACCGCCCAGGACCTGAATCTGCCCATACAGCTGCCGGAACGCATCGTGCACGGCGATCCCAAAATCTCCAACCTGCTCTTTTGGCCCGATGGTCGGGCCCATTGCTGGGTGGACTTGGACACCCTGGCGCCCATGCCCCTGGCCATTGAGTTGGGCGATGCCCTGCGCTCCTGGTGCAGTCCGGGGGGAGAAGAGACAGAAGCCCACTTTGACTCAGGATTTTTCCAGGCTGCCATGGAAGGCTGGCTTGAGGTGATGGGTGACCTGCCGTCGAGCGAAGAAAAACAGGCCATCCTGCCCTGGTGTGCCGGCATCGCGCTTGAGCTTTCGGCCCGTTTTTGCGCCGACGCCTACCACGAGAGCTACTTCGGCTGGGACCAAACGCGCTACGCCTCGGCCGCTGAGCACAATCTGCTCCGGGCCCGCTCTCAACTGACCCTGGCCCATTCCATCTTGGCCCAAGGAGAGGATCTTCGAGCCATCATGGACAAACTCGGCATCGCCTGAAATTTTTTGGCCCACTGTAAGGAAACACAGTTCCCGCGCGACAAAGTGATCACCAAGTAATCCTTTCGAAGGGAAGCACGATGAAGAACGAGGCCCTAAACGACATCCCGCCACCCCCCTACCCCAAAGTTGACGCCAAAAAGAAATGGGGCAAATTCTTCGTCAAGCTGGGTCTGGGTGTAGTCATCGGCGGCTTGCTGGGCTTCGCCTACTATCAAATCGTGGGCTGTCCGACGGGGGGCTGTACCTTGACCTCAAGTCCTGAAATCACGACCGGCTACGGCATGCTGCTGGGCGCTGTAGCCAGTATCTCAGCTTAAAAACCCTACCAATCGTAAATTCGCCAGGCACCGCCCTCAAGTTGCAAACGAGTAGAGAATGATGAAGCGATGTTTTTCTTCATTCTTATGATGCAAACATGCAGTTTGCCCAGGCGCTTCAGGTATCCGGCGTGGCGATCCACTTGACTTAAAGTCAACATGGATTGGCGGCAGGTTCTGTAGCTGAAACCCTGACCAAGCCGCCTCAGCAGTTCCCCATACTCACTCTTGATGAAGTTCTTGCGCCCCTTGGCCTCGGTTGTCCAAAGCGCCTCAAATGCCTTGTAGTCCTTCTTTTGCAAAGCGCTCAAAGCCTCGACCAGCACTTTCTTACCTTCCGGCCAGGCCTTCATGTAGTCCTTGACGATCTTGGTTTCCACCGGCACCGACAGCACCGCCGGTTCCACCGGGAAGGGCAGCTTGCTCAGTCGATTGCCACTGCCCTTTTCCTCCATTTTCAGTCCTCGCGCGTAAGCGTATTCGACTTTCTCCATCTGCTTTTTGAAAACCCACCACTCGTTTAAGCGGCGGCGTGCGTCCAAGACGGCCTCATCGGTCGTGGAACCAAGCTTCTGCTTGGACAGTTCAGCGTCCAAGGCACCGGAATAGGAGAACAAGATGATGCGCTTGGACTTGAAATCCTGAGGCATGACCTCGACCACCAAATCTTCCAACATGGCGCGCCGCGCGGCCGCCATGGCCTTGCCGTCAAAAGGACCGCTCACCAGGCTGTCACGATAGGCCACGAATTTCCGCTTGTGTTCAGTCAGGCTCCAGGATTTTTGCGTGAGCGCTTCATCATCAGGGCGGTCCAGGGCCGCCACCGGAGGCTGGGGCCGGGCCTTGCTGCCCAGAAGCTTGTCCACCATGGGCCCCATCAAAGCCGGCGCGTCTGTGAGTTTTTCGATGGTCTTGCTGATCCTGCTCGTGACCCGGCCCTCCTTGGAGTCGATAAGCATCAAGCTCAGCACATAGACATCACCCAACTTGCCCACGCTGCCCCCGATAAGCCAGTCGGCACCCATGGTGCCGGCCAGCTCCACCAGGCAGTTCTCGTCATCGCAACCCAAGAGCTTTCGCTGTTCCTCGGCTTTGAGCAACTGAATCACATCCGTGGGCCCCATGGCCCGAATGCTGTGCCGGTTCAAAAGCGCCTCCAGCACCAGGTCGCCCAGCACCTGCCCCACCCCGGCATCCACACCCTGATGGCATCGAATACCCGGCAACACCACCTTGGGGGCCTTGCTCTTTTCCGCCTGCACCCAATTGGGCAACAACAACGAAGCCAGCAAACTCAAACACAGCAACTTGTAACGCATGAAACCCTCCCAGAAAGAAAAACCCAAAAACCACACTGCATTGGAGCACAGATCACCACCTGGTCAAAGGCCTTTAGCCAATTGCGCGTATTGCCTACATGGACTGATGTCAGGGCTTGCGGGTATGGATTGCCGGCCTATGGAGAACAAAGCCTGGGTCGGTGAAAAAATGGTGTCGGTTGGTTGATCGGGAGAAACCCTAGAATGACCAGCCTACGTTTAGATTCAGGAGCAGACCAAACTTGCTGTCGGATCCTGTTACCGAGATCCCTGAATCGGATGCCGTACTTTGAACCGCCATGTATTCAAATCCCAGCTGCGCATCAAAAGTAAAGCCAATATCGGTTGCTATTTTGTAGCCGACGAACGGTCCGATCGCGAGACCTGTACCCGATGCCGATGTCGAGCCCGTTTCATTCAGGTTCACGTACACGAAAAGGATCTCTGCCCCTAGCTGCATGCCGTGAATGAAATTGCCGACCGGGTAATATCGAAACTGAGCACCCGCATCAATCGCAAAAAAGCTGTCTTCTATCGTCCCGGACACCGTCACCGTTTTTGTTTTGACTTGACCTACACCAAGGATGGCGGCGACAGCGATCTTATCGGTCACGCGATATTCACCGGTCAGCTCGCCCATGGGGAGAACCAGGTGAAAGGGTGACAGCGTGATGCTGTATGAATGCTGCACGTCGTCATCGATTTTAGCTGTTGCCTCCTGGGCAAAAACACCCGTCGGGACAACCACCAAGACAGCGACAGCCATCATCATCCTCAAAGAACAACGTTTCATTTCATCTCCTCCACAAGTCTGTATCGTCCATTCGAGCTTGTCAGCAGTTCTCGCACAAAATTGCTTTACAGGTCCAGCCGATCACGAGAAAATCGGGGGAAAATCGGGGACGGAGGCATTCGAAATTCAGGTTCAAACAAGGAGGTAAGCGTGAAGATGTTTCAATTACTCAAAATCGCACCATTTATTATAACTCTGCTTGCCTGTGGGTGCGGCTCTGAAGTGGACACGGACTGCGAGGACGGGCATTGTGAATGCTCTGGTAAGGACTGTATCTGCCCGGCAACTGGCGACTGTGATATAGCCTGCACGGACGAATGTGACCTGGAGTGTGCAGGATCGGGAAGTTGTACATTCCAGTGCGATGACCACTGCGAGGTATACTGCACCAACACCGGCAACTGCTCAGTCGAGGTCGGACCCAACAGCTCGGTGGCTTGTGTTGCCGCGGGAGATTGCGACGTGGTTTGCCATGGACAGTGTGAATTGGACTGCTCAGGATCGGGAGACTGTCAACTGGCCTGCGAAGACGGCGTAGAGGGTCCGAAAGAGTGCTCAAACACCGTCAAAGCATGCGGTGAATGTCCGACCTAACGGTCACCAGCCTGGGGCGTGGCTTGATCTCGAACAAGCAGTGTAGCCGTGAGCGCCTCTTTCGGCCCTCCTCTGAGAAACTTGACCTCGAATTTGTATTTGCCCGGCGGCAAGGGGCTTG
>JAUVAM010000127.1 GCA_030591745.1 Deltaproteobacteria bacterium | reverse complement strand
CCCACGTCGATCCAGCCATCCCGGGCAGCCGGCGGCACCGCGCCGGGCAGGGCGTCCACCAACATGCGGAATCGGCTGAGCTTGGGATGCCCTTCGGCGGAAAGAGTCATCAGGATGGGGAAGCGAGTCTCTGGCGTGTCGGCTTGTCGTCTGACCGTGATCTCAAAAAGGCAGCGATCGGAAGGATGGCAATGGGCGATGGTCTTAGGTCTCACCGATACTTCACAGCGCTCCGTTTTTATATCCAAGTACAGCTTGTCCAGCTCCGTCACCTGCATGTTGCGCACGGTCAGTTCAAAGCGGCTTTCTTCCGCGTCGCCTAAGCGAACCATGTCCACGCTGGGCATGACGCTCACCAGTTCGCTCAGGAGGAAGAGCACCCCCAGCAAAGCGCCACCGCTCATGGGCGGCCTCGTTTTGTTGGATGGCAGGTCATTCTTGTTCCGGTGCTACCATGTCCAAGGGCGTACGGCCGGCATGGTCGCGAGCCAGGGCGTCCGCCCCCGCTCGCATGAGGGGTTCGGCCACAAAGGAAGATCGGGCCAGATGAAGCGGCGTCATGCCCTGCTTGTCGCGGGCTTCCAGATTGGCGCCGGCTTTCAATAGTTGCTCGACCACGAAGGCGTTCTCGGCCTCGTGCAGGGCCGTGCAGCCATAAACGTTTTTTGTCTCGATGTTGGCCCCTTCCCGGATTAACCAGGCCAGCGCCTGATCGCGACCGGTCAGCGAGGCCCAATGCAAAGGCGTCATGCCGTTTCGGGCCTTGGCCTCCAGGTTCGCGCCGGCTGCGTGCAGGGCCTCGGCGACCTTCAGTCGATCCAGCAAGAGGGCCGTGTGCAGAGGCGAAAAATTGTAGCGATTTTTCGCCTGAAGTTCGGCCCCGGCCTTCAAGAGTACCGTGACCACTTCCGCCTTGCGGGCCAAGTGCAAGGGCGTGTGCAGTCGCTTGTCCCGGGCATTCGGTGCGGCACCCGCCTTGAGTAGAATTTGAGCCACTTTTGCCGAGGCCGCCAGATGCAAGGGGGTAAGGCCCAGCTTATCGACGGCCTTGGGATCGGCGCCCTCGGCCAGGGCGGCTTCAAGACCCGAGAGATCGTTTGTCAGGGCGGCGCGATGAAGATCGCTCATGGCATCGCAGGAGGGGGAGCCATGCAGCCGAGTGACCTCGGGCCAGGGGTTTTGGCAGGCCGAAACCCCGAAGGTCAGAGAAAGCAAGATGGTCAATAGGCGAAACATGGGCACATCTTGCCGAGGTCTCCAGGCCTCGTCAAGGAGGGCGTCTGTTTGCGCTTCTTTCTGTTATGGGTAAGATTGTGGAAATGCGCCAAGGAGAATAATCATGAAGACCCGAATCTTGCTAACGCTCGCTTGTTTGTTTGTGCCGACTTTGGCCATGGCCCAGGCACCAGCCTGGATGCCGGTACAGGCCTATTTGGCCGACGCCGAGGGCAGCCCCTTGACCGGCGAGCATGACATCGTATTGACCCTCTATGGCACCGACGTGGGCGGGCAGGCCTTGTTTAATGAGACCCAGACGGTCTTGCTGGACGAAGGACTGGTCACTTTTTTCTTGGGCAGCAACCAGCCTCTGGACTTGAGCTTGTTTGCGAACAACAGCGAGCTGTTCTTTGGCATCGCGGTCGACGAGGATCCCGAGATGACCCCGCGTTTTCCCCTCGGCAGCGTACCCTTCGCGGCCTTCGCCGAGCAGGCAGGCAATGCCGCGTCTTTAGACGGCCGCGCGGCGGACGAGTTTTTGTTGGCTGCCGATAACGCCGATATCCTGGCGGCCATGAGCTGTGCCGAAGGTCAGGTGGCCAAGGCGAGCGCCATGGGCTGGATTTGCGCCGATGACCTCGACACGGACTCCGGGGGTGACATCACCGAGGTGACTGCCGGCGACGGTCTTCTCGGCGGCGGGGTCAACGGTCCGGTGACATTGGCCGTGGCGTTCGGCGACTCGGGCGTTTTGACTTCGGTGGCTCGCAGCGACCACGATCACGACCTGGCCTACGCCGCCATCGGTCACGATCATGAGGCGACCTATGTCGACGAGGGACAGGCGGACAGCATCACCTCGGCGATGATCACGGATGGGGAAGTCAGCTCCGCCGACATCGCCGAAGGCACTATCGTAGGCTCTGACCTCGACCCGGCCACCACCCTCACCGCGGCCGCCTTTGAATACCAGACCCCGCAAATCCGCTATCTCTCCTTGGCCGGGGGGGCCTGCATCAAGAATCTTCCGACGACCAACGAGATGTTCAGCTGCCAACTGGGGGCGAGCAACGTGGTCTTCTGGCCCGTGGATCTCCCACTCGGTGCCAGCATCATCGGTTTCCGTGGTCATTTCTTTTCGGACACCGGCACGATCGCCTGCAACCTTCGGAGAGGAAGCGTGGCCTCGGGCACCTCGCTTGCACAGATAATCACCACGGTCGCTGGGAATTGGCATTGGTCGCCCGAGGTGGTTTTGAATCATACGGTCGACACGATCGCCAACGCCTATGGCGTCGAATGCAGAAGCAACGGGCTCAGTACGGACCAGCCGGTGAGCATGCTGCAAATTCGCTACACCGTTCCCAGTCCATAATTCAGCCCCTGGTTTGGCCCTATTCTTTGTGCTATCATCGCTCAACGGGGCCGGCCCGGACGACCAGACCATGATGAAAAAAAAGACCCCACCCAAGTCCAAACTCGATTCCATCAACCGACGTGGATTTATGCGCCAGGTTGCCGGGGGCGCGGTCTTGCTTGCCGCGGCCAGCTGTTTGCCCCATGTGGACGGCGAATGGGAGCATTGTGGCGGCGACGGCGACTGTCAGGGGGAGGCGCCTGAAGTGCCCAGCCCCCGCTCCAATTTGGTGGTGGAGGTGCGGGACGATTTGGCGGTCAACACAGAGACCCTTGAGGTGGATGCTTCCCGGGTGGACGCCATGGTGCGTGCCGGTCTTTTGGCTTTGACCGGGGCGGCCGACATGGCGGGGGCCTGGGCCGAGATCATCCCGGACCGGCAGGCGGGAGAGCGGGTGGGCTTCAAGGTCAACTGCTTGAATTCCTGGGTGCCCACTCGGCCCGAACTGGTGGTCTCCTTGCTCGACGGGCTACGCGAGGCCGGAGCGGACGCGGCGGATCTTTTCGTCTGGGATCGTACGGAGCGCGAGCTAGAGCAATGTGGTTTTTCTGTCGAAAGCATGGGCGCGGATTGCCTGGGCACCTTCGTAAGCGGCACGGACAAAAGCGGACCCGGCTACGAATGCGAGTCTTGTTGCCTGACGGAACGCAATATCTATTGGACCAAATTGTTGACCCAGGAGACCGATCATCTGATCAACGTGGCGGTGATGAAAAACCATTTGGCCGCGGGT
Organism: Deltaproteobacteria bacterium; assembly: GCA_030591745.1. The sequence goes on along the minus strand of JAUVAM010000127.1, from coordinate 4,755 downwards.
TTCACGGGCGTTTTGAAAAATCACTATGGTTCTTTTTCGAGGCCCGGTGACTTTCACGAAAACTGCGGCGAGCACATCGCCCGGCTCAACGCCCTGCCCGCCATCACCGGCGTTTCTCGTTTGTTCGTGATGGACGCGCTCATCGGCGTTTGCAATGGGGACACGGACAAGCCGCCGGATTGCATCCCGAAGCGCATGTTCTTTTCCTTCGATCCCGTGGCCATCGATCGAAGAGGCCTATTGTTAAGAGACGAAATGCGCCAAGAGGTCTACGAACTCGGGCCGGGCGCCCCCGCGGATTACCTGAACCTCGCCACCGAATTGGGCATCGGCGCGGCCGACTACGAATTACAACTCATCGATCTCACCTGAAGCGAATGAATAGAAATTTTCTGGAAAGGGATAAATCATGAAGACAGGGTGTTTGGTTATGTTCGGGTTTTTGTTGGGTCTGGTTTTGGTCTTGTCCGCTTGCAGTGATGACGGAGCGCCGACCGGGACCTGCGATGACGGAAGCAAGAATCAGAACGAAAGCGACGTGGACTGCGGTGGTGTTTGCGGGGCATGTCCGGCCGGGAGGGCCTGCGGAGCAGATGGGGACTGTGAAAGCGGTAGTTGCGTCGACGGCGTTTGTCAGGAATCGGAAACTTCGCCGAAGCTGCCGAGTCACGTCAAGCAGACGGCCGGCGGCGGCAGCGCAAGCTCGCCTAACTTCCAGGCCAAGGTTCGGGTGGGGACGCCCTTGCCCGCGGGCACAAGTGCCGGTTCCGGTAAAGAGATCAGCGGCAGCAGTCCCGTGGCGCCTTAGGTTCTTGTGGTCCACGAGAAAACCAAAAGCTCATCCCAAAAGAAACGGATAAGGAAAATTATGAAAATCACAAAACTGATCGCCATTTTTTGTTTGTTTGTTCCAAGTCTGGCCTTTGCCCAGGCACCGGCCTGGATGCCGGTGCAGGCCTATCTGGCCGACGCCGAAGGCGCGCCCCTGAGCGGCGAGCACGACATCGGCCTGACCCTTTATGACGCCGACGGGCAGGCTCTGTTTGCCGAGACCCAGACCGTGATGTTGGACGAAGGTTTGGCGACGCTTTATCTGGGTGCAAATCAAACCCTGGATTTGGCCTTGTTTGTCGGTAACCAAGAGATCTCTTTGGGCATCGCCGTGGACGACGATCCGGAGATGAGCCCACGTTTCACCCTGGGCACGGTGCCCTTCGCCGCCTTCGCCCAGCACGCGGCCAGCGCCGACTCCCTGGGGGAGCACGGCGCCGAAGACTTTTTACTGGCGGCCGACGACGCCGACACCCTGGCGGGCCTGACCTGCGCCGAGGGCCAAGTGGCCAAGGTCGGCACCGAGGGCTGGATTTGCGCCGACGACATCGACATCGATACCCTGGCGGCTATGCCTTGTGCCGAGGACCAGGTGGTCAAGGCTACCGCTACCGGTTGGGTCTGCGCCGACGACATCAATACCGATACCGACACAGACACCTTGGCGGCGTTGATGTGTGCCGATGACCAGGTCGTCAAAGCCAGCGCCACTGGCTGGGTCTGCGCCGACGACATCGACATCGATACTGACACCCTGGCGGCCCTGATTTGTGCCGATGACCAGGTGGTCAAGGCCAGCGCCACCGGTTGGGTTTGCGCCGACGACATCAACACCGATACCGACACCTTCGCGGCTTTGACCTGCGCCGATGGCGAAGTGCCCAAGGCGAGCTCCACCGGTTGGCTCTGCGGCACGGACATCAATACGAATTCCGGTGGCGACATCACCGGGGTGAGCTCCGGTAGCGGCCTGACGGGTGGCGGGATGGACGGTGATGTAATTCTCTCGGCGGATTTTGCCGGCACTGGCAGCGCGACCACCGTGGCCCGAAGCGATCACAACCACGACACAACCTACGTCAACGAGGGACAGGTGGACAGCATCACCTCCGCGATGATCAGGGACAACCAGGTTAGCAGTGCGGACATCGCCAATGGCTCGATTAGCGGCATAGACATTCTCGACGATTCACTGACCGCCGCGGACATCGCCACGAACGCGGTCGGTGCCTCGGAAATCTCCGCGAGCGCGGTCGGTGCCTCGGAAATCGCCACGAACGCAGTCGGTTCCCTGGAAATCGCCGACAACGCAGTCGGTGCCTCGGAAATCGCCCCCAGCGCAGTCGGGGCATCGGAAATCGCCACGAACGCAGTCGGCACCTGGGAAGTCCAGGACAATTCACTGACCGCTATAGACATCGCCGACAACGCAGTCGGTGCCGCGGAAATCGCCGACAACGCAGTCGGTGCCTCGGACATCGCCACGAACGCAGTCGGTTCCTTGGAAATCGCCGACAACGCAGTCGGCACCTCGGAAATCGCCCCCAGCGCAGTCGGCACCTCGGAAATCCTCAATGGCACAATCCTCGGCTCGGACATCAATCCGGCCACGACCATCACGGCCGCCGGCTACAACTACCAGTCCGCCCAAACTCGGTATCACACGATTGCTGGCTCCTCGTGTCATCAGAGAAATTATATGGACGTCACCGCTCCATTTGCCTGTCATTTGGGTGCCAACAACAGAGCCTATTGGACGGTGGATGTGCCTAATGGTGCCACCATTACGGGCTTTCAGGGCTATCTCTACGACAACGGGGGCGAGATTACCTGCACGCTTCATTACGGAACCACCAATAGCGGCTCAACCCTCGCGACGGTCGATTCCATCGATAATGTTGGTTGGCGCTGGACCGCCGAAGCGACCTTGAGCAGTACGGTCAACACGGCCGACTATGCCTATGGCGTTGTGTGCACAAGCGACGCCAACTCCACGGCGCAGACGGTGGGCGTGTTGAGAATCCGTTACACTGTCTCCATCCCGGATTGATTCCCAGTCCATTGCTCCCAGTTATTTGAGACGAATGCGGCCTAATGCGGTCGTGGCGGCTTTGGCGTCGCCGGCGCCGCCGGCCCAGCGCAGGATGGTGCCGTCTGTTTGGAGGGCGCTGTAGCTGTCGTCTGGGGTTTTGCCTTCGGCCGAACAGAGGCCTTTTTTGCTTTCGGCTTTGATGCTTAGTTTTTTGGCCAGGGCCTGGCAGACGGCAGTTGCCGCCTTGGCCGAGGGATAGACCGCTCGAGTGAGTTGCAGGTCGAATTCGGCGCCTGCGTGGGTGGCGCTGACGGCCTTGCCGCCTTTGTCCAAGAGCAGATCGCCTTCTCCGTCGAACCAGAGGGTTTTTGCGGTTTCCGCGTTGGGGAGATAGCGCAAGGAGCCTTTGACGGCGCCTTCGGGCAAGAATCCGGCTTCGGTCGGGATTCGGGCTTGGCCTGTTAGTTTTGCAAAGACCACTTGGCCCAGGGCTGTCATGTCTTTGTTGGCTTGCTCGGAGGCCTTTTGGGCGATGACCCGGGCATAGACGGCACCGCGGAAAAACGAGAGCATGTTGGGGCCTAAGGCCGCGGGCGTGGTGAAACCTTTTGGGAGGGCGCCTTTGGCGTTCATGGACCAGATGCCGAAGGCGTCTGTTTCCGAGCCCATGCGGTAGATGGCCACGGAGAGTTCGCCGCACTTGGCCTTGTAAGTTCGCACGCCCAGGTCTTTGAAGCCGTATGCCAAAAAGACTTCGGCCCCGCCGTTCATGTAGTCGAAGAGCTTGTTGCCCACAAAGTGATCGGCTGCTGCTGCGGCTTGGATGCCCGCCTTGGGCGCGCCTTCCGGCAGAAGTCCCAGAACTTCAGGGGCCGCGAGGGCGGGTGTGCAGAGTAGGGCAAGTAGGATAACGAGGGTGGCTTGTCGCATGTGGGCCTCTTGTATTTACAGGGTTAGTTCGACGAAGGCTCCGGCGCTGGGCTTTAGTTTGCCCACGCCCAATTTTTGTGCGGCCATCAGATGCTTGATCTGGCGGGCCCGGATCCGGCGCTTATACAGGGGGGCCAGTTCCACGGCGGCCGCGTCGACCGCCACCGGGTCGATGCCCGCGAGCAAAGTCTGTCGTTCGATGATTTCGCCCGGACCGGCCGGGCCGCCCGAGGCCATGATGCTCAGGGCATCCATGATGCTCAAGTCGGTCTTGATCAGGCTTGCCAGGTCGGCGATGGCCTGGTTCATCTCAAAGCGGGAATGGAAGCTCTCTCGATCGAGCACCAGACCCATGTGACCCTTGATGCCGCCGGAAAACCCGGCCGCCATGTGGCTCTTGGCCAGGGGCATGGCGATATGCACGTCGGCTTCCAGGGCGATTTTGAGGATTTTTGTTTTCTTTAGGACTTTTCCCCGGGCTATTTTTTTCTCCACATAGTGCTTGCCGTCCATGGGCAAAAGCAGGTGGACGTTCAAGCCCTTGCAGGCCGCTTCGATTCCATTCAGCCGGCGGCAAGCCTCCGGGTTGCGCATCGGGTGATCGACGATCATCACCTTCTTCGCGCCGGCCTTGATGGCTTCTTTGGCCGCGGCGACCACCAGTCGCGGATCGGTGGTGGCACGACGTTCGGGCGAGGTGGCGAAGCCCATGTTGGGTTTGAGCATGACGGTCTGGCCTTTTTTGACGAAGGCCTTCATGCCGCCCAAAGGTTCCAATAGTTTGATAAGGGCTTTTTGTGGGTCGGCCTTGACACCCGGGCCCGATATTTTGACCAGTTCTGGCTTGGCCGCGGCTTGTCCCGTGGCCGCATGGCCGCTTATGGCCAGCGCGGCTCCGGCCAAAGCCGTGCGCTTGATGAACTCACGCCGATCATGGGATTGGCTCATGGGTCTCCTTGTGG
>JAUVAM010000044.1 GCA_030591745.1 Deltaproteobacteria bacterium | reverse complement strand
GGGTCGGTCTCGCGGGTTTCGGCCACCAAGACCAGATCTTCGGTACCGGTTTCTTCGTTGGGCACGGAAAAGGCTGCCAGACAACCCTTGCGAATGCCGGGCACCTGTGCGGCAGCTCGTTCGATGTCGTAGGGATAGAAGTTGCGACCGCGCTTGATGATCATCTCCTTGGAGCGCCCGGTGATGAAGAGGTCGCGATCGCGGATGAAACCCAGATCACCCGTGTGCAACCAGCCGTCTTTGATGACTTCGGCCGTGGCCTCCGGGTTCTTGTGGTAGCCGCTCATCAAGGATGGACTTTTGATGATGATCTCGCCCACTTCGTTTTCTCTGGCCATGCCCTGGCCCTTCAAACGGCGGATGGCCAATTGCTGCCCAGCCAAAGGTTTGCCAACGCTCACGGCCTGGTAAGGCGACTTGTCATCGGAGGCAGGGTCAGTGGCAATTCCGTCGGTCTCCAGGCGTTCCCGGTCGATGGGCTCCACGCGGTAGCGTTGGCCCAGGGAGGGGAAGGTGGCCGCCAGGCAGTTTTCCGCCATGCCGTAGACGGGGAAATTCACGGTGTCCCCGAAGCCCACGGGGCCGAATTTCTTTTCAAAGGAATCCAGGGTTTTTAGATCCACGGGCTCGGCACCGTTCATGGCCAACTTGAGGCTGGAGAGATCCAGGGAGTCCAACTCCGCCTCGGCCACACGGTTGATAAGCAAGTGGTATGCAAAATTGGGGGCCGTGGCCACGGTGGCTCGGTATTTGGTCATCAGCTCCAGCCAGCTCAAGGGGTTGAGCACAAAGGCTTCCGGCGACATGACGTAGAGCTTGGCCTTGTTGTAAAGGGTTGTAAAGAGAGAGCCGATGAGACCCATGTCGTGGAACAAAGGAAGCCAAGTGACCACGACATCCCGTTCGTCGACACCCAGACCCAGGGTGCTGCCATAAACGTTGGCCAGCAGAGCCCGGTGCGTGAGCACGGCGCCCTTGGGCAGGCCGGTGGAGCCCGAGGTGTACTGAATGAGGGCAGTCGCTTCCGGATCAATGCTGGGCAGACCCGGACGTTGCGCGGACTCGGCAACGATTTCTTTGGCCAGGATGAACTCCACCAACTCGTTGTCGTCGGCTAAGACAGAGCCGATGACTTTGCGGATGCGAGGGAAGGAGATCATGAAGCGGGCACCCGAATTTTTTACCACGTGGCGCAAGTTGTCCAAATACTTAGTGATATCGCCGAAAGTCAAGGGGGGGCTGACGGCCACGGGCACGCCGCCCGCCATGATGGTGCCGTAGAAGAGGTCGACGAATTGCTTGTTGGCCATGATCAACAAGATGACCCGGTCTCCGGGATTCAAGCCCCGATTTCGGAGGTAGGTGGCCACCCGATGCGCTCCCTCCAAAAGATCCTCCCAACTGCGGTGGTCCTCCTGGTTGCGTTGATTCAAGTAAGTCAGGGCAGGCTGATCGGAGCCCCGGCCGCTTTCCAACATGCCGATGAGATCCAGGCTATGGGCCTTGACGGGGTCCTGGCTGACAAGATGGGCGATGGGGAGTTGTTCCAAGTTGTTGCTCATTAGCTCTCCTGCCAAACCATTTTACTGAAAAGGGAATTGAGTCAAGCTAAAAAATTCAATATTTGCGGTCTCGCAGGCGAAATCGTTGGTTGCCGATGAAGGAGCCTACGATGGTTTTGACCGGATTGAACCAGCGCTCCACGCCCGACTTGACCAGCTTGTCCTCCATGTAGCGCTGTTTGCACAAAAGCCTTTGCACCTTGCCGCTTGATGTTTTGGGGATGCTGCGGGGTGGCAGGAGCAGGGTTTGATCGGGCCGGGTGCCGATGCTGGATACGATCTCGGCGGCGATGGCTTTTTCCAGCTTGGCCAGACTGGCCGGGTCGGTCTCTCGGGTTTCGGCCACCAGGATCAGATCTTCGGTACCGGTTTCTTCGTTGGGCACGGAAAAGGCGGCCAAACAACCCTTGCGAAGGCCGGCCACCTGTGCGGCTGCCCGTTCAATGTCGTAGGGATAGAAGTTACGCCCGCGCTTGATGATAATTTCCTTGGAGCGACCGGTGATGAAGAGCTTCCGACCACGGATGAAGCCCAAATCACCCGTGTACAGCCAGCCGTCTTTCAGGACCTCGGCCGTGGCCTCGGGGTTCTTATGATAGCCGCTCATCAAAGATGGACTCTTGATGAGGATCTCGCCCACTTCATCTTCTTGGGCCGTGCCATGGCCATTCAATCGGCGGATGGCCACTTGCTGGCCCGCCAGCGGTTCGCCCACGCTCACGGCCTGGAAAGGGAAGTTGTCTTCGGCCGAAGCGGATACGGCCAGACCGTCGGTCTCTAAGCGTTCCCGGTTGATGGCCTCCATGTGGTAGCGCTGACCCAGGGTGGGGAAGGTGGCCGCCAGGCAGTTCTCCGCCATGCCGTAGACGGGGAAATTCACCGTGGGGCCGAAGCCCACGGCGGCGAATTTCTTTTCGAAGGCATTCAATGTTTTCAGATCCACCGGCTCTGCACCATTCAGTGCCACTTTGAGGCTGGAGAGATCCAGGCCGCTCAGGGCCGCTTCGTTCACACGATAGGCCAGCAGGTGGTAGGCAAAATTGGGGGCCGTGGCCACCGTGGCGCGGTATTTGCTGATCAATTCAAGCCAACTCACCGGGTTCAGCACAAAGGCCTCGGGGGACATGGCGTAAACGTGGACCTTGTCGTAAAGACCGGTAAAGAGAGAGCCGATGAGACCCATGTCGTGGAACAGGGGAAGCCAACTGACCGAGACATCTTTTTCGCTGGTATCCAGCCCCTGAGAGATGCCATGGACGTTGGCCAGCAGAGCCCGATGACTGAGCATGGCGCCCTTGGGCAGGCCCGTGGAGCCCGAAGTGTACTGAATGAGGGCCGTTGAATCCGGATCGATGCTGGGCAAGCCCGGACGTTGCGCGGGCTCGGCTACGATCTCCTTGGTCAGGATGAACTCCACCAGTTCGTTGTCGGCGGCCAGGACCCCGCCGATGACCTTGCGAATCCGGGGAAAGGAGATCATGAAACGGGCGCCCGAGTTTTTGACCACGTGGCTCAAATTGTCCAAATACTTGTTGATGTCGCCGAAGGTCATGGGCGGGCTGACGGCTACGGGTACGCCGCCCGCCAGGATGGTGCCGAAAAAAGCGTCAATGAATTGCTTGCTGGTCATCAGCAGCAAAATGACCCGGTCTCCTGGATTCAATCCCCGGTTGCGCAGGTAGGTGGCCACCCGCAGGGCGCCATCCAGAAGGTCGTCAAAACTGCGGTGATCCTCGTTGTTTTGTCGGTCCAAGAAGGTCAGGGCAGGTCGCTTGGAACCCCGGCCGTTTTCCAACAAGCCGATGAGATCCTGGCAATGCGTTTTGATGGCGTCCCGATTGACAAGATGGGCGATGGGAAGTTGTTCCAAGTTGTTGCTCATGGCCTCTCCTGTGAAAATCCGCACAACCGTGCATTTCCGCACACGGCAAGCGCGGCTTGAAACGCCGAACCGGTGCCAAGCATTTGACTGAAAAGGGAATCAAATCAAGCTTATTTTGAATTCCACAGTCAGTCTATTCCCTTGATAGTAATGCACAACACGTGCCAAGGATTGACTGAACTTCGGGTTTAGTTTTGCTGTCCTTGTTTTGAGGCAAGTAACCTGAATAGCACCGGAAAAACCACACCCGCCATGACGGCTAAGAGTATCAGGGTGTTGTTGTCCCGGCTGTCGATGACACCCAGGTTCACACCCAGGGCCGCGATGGCCACAACCAGGGTCAGAGGAGCAGACAAGAGGCTGGCCGCGGCCAGCATTTCCCGAGGGCTCAAGCCTTGCCGGATCAGTGAGAGGCTCGGCAGCAGGCGAGCCAGGAAGACGGCCAGGAGGAGTTGGCCCGCCAGCAAAAGATTGGGGCCTGTGATCGCGGCCGGATCGAAGCGAATCCCCACCACGACGAAGAAAATCGGCACGAAGAGTCCGTGTCCCACCACGGACAGTTTTTCCTCCAAGACCTCCTTGCCACGAAAGACGAAGGCTATCAGGGCACCGGCCAGAAAGGCGCCGACGATGGGCTCGACCCCGGCCCAGATGGCCAAGGAGCTGAAGGCCACCATGATCAAGAGGCTGGCTCGAACACCGATCTCCGAGCTTTCGTGGGTGGCCACCAGGTTGGAAAAACTGTGGGGACGCCACCAGGCCAGAGCGTTGCCGATGCGGAGCGTTAAACCTGCAACCAAGAGAACGCCCACAAGTTTGCCCAGACCCAAGGCAAGCTCCCAGCTCAGGCCGTAACGTGCCCCGAAATAGAACAGGGTCATACCCAGCACGGTGAGGAATTCGCCCACGGAGCCTAAGAGGAGGATTTGTTGCCCCAAGGGGCTGCGTAAGCGGTTCATTTCCTTGAGCACGGCGAGGGGCAAGCCGACGCTGGTGGCGCCCATGGCCAGACCGAAGATGGGATGCAGGCCCAAAAAGAAGGCTGCGCCAAAGCTCAGGCCGAAGATGACCAGGCAGATACTGAACATGAGAATCAAAGAATTGCGTCCACGCCGCCGGATGCCGTTGAAGTCGATCTCCAAGCCTGCCAAGAACATCAGCAGGATGAAACCCACCTCACTCAAAAAAGCCACCACCGTAGTGTCTTGAACCCAGCCCAAAAGGTGAGGACCCACCAGCAGCCCGACGCCGATGAGCAGAATGGCCGATGGCATGCGAAGCCGGCTGGACAGGATGGGGCCGATGAAGGCGCCGCCCAGCAAGACCAAGAGCATCAACAAGTCGGCGGAGAATCCGTGCATCGTCAGCTCAGGCCTCCGGTCGAATGGTGAGTACCAGCACCGAGCAGTGGGCTGCCCGGGCCAGTCTCAAGGCCACATCCGGATCGAAGAAGTTGTCGCGTCGGCCCCAAGGTCTGGCCATGACCAGCAAATCGTGGTGCTTGGATTCCTCGACCAGGTGTTTTACCGGATTGCCCTCTCGATGGCGGTAGTCCAAGGGGACTTCATACAATTCGCATAAGCGCCGGATGGGCACGACCTCCTGGTGAATGACTTCCTCCGACTCGCCCGAGATATAGCGCGGCAGATCTACGTTGATGGCGGTCAATGACGCCTCAAGTTGCCTCGTGATGTCGATTGCGGTCTCTGCCGAACGGATGTTGAGATCTGAGTTGCTGACGGACAAGAGGATCCGCTTGTAGGGATGGGTGGCTCGGCAGAAGAGAACCGGGGAACTGACTTGATCACAGACCGTGGCGTCGGCTCCTTGCAAGCCCAGGATGCGGGCAGCCAAACTTCGGCGCACAGGTTGGATAAGAACCACCCCGGGGCGCTGTCGGCTGAGTTGTTGGCCGAAGGCGGGATCGTCGATTGGGGGCAGGGCGAAGCTTGCCAACTTGAAATCCCCTTTGCATTGGGGCTCGGTCAGCAGTTCAGCCACCTCTTCCGGTTCTTTGGTCTCGCCCTCTGGCGTGCCGCGTACCAGGTGTGCCGCGTTGCTGTTGCATGCCAATCCGTGACCCTCGGCCTTCATTTTCTCGTCGGAGCCGCCGAATTCCAGCGTGACCACGTTGGGCCCGAAGGGGCGAGGGAACTGGGGTGTGCCCAGGCGCAGGTATTCGGCGACCGTGGGCAGGATTTTGCAGTCCCCAACCAAAAGCACCCGATCATCGACCTGCAGAAGGGTGTCGCCGGTGGGCACGATCAGCGCGTCGTCCCGGAAGACGGCGGCCACGCGCCAGCGATGGGGTGCCAGTTTCTTCAGGGGCCGGTTGATGACAGGCGAGGTGCGCAAGAGGCGGATTTCCACCAACTCACCCTTGCCCAGACCCACGCAAGTCGGCACCACGGCACCTTGATTTCGCAGGGAGCGGCCGATGGTATCGGCCAGCAAGGCCGAGCGATCCAGGGCGGTGATGTTCTCTTTTCGGTAGCGCTCGGCTTCGCTGGGGTGATGCTGGATGGCCACCACCGGCTCAAAGCCGAGTTCCTTGCCCAGTCGCCCGATCTCGTGGTTGTAGTCGTCCGAACCCGCGGCGGCCACCAGGGCGCATTGGAAGTCCGGATCCAGAAGCTGGCGAAGCACCAGGCGAGATGTGCCGTCACCCATGATTGGGATCACGCCGCGCTGCTGTAGCTTTTCGCTGGCGTCGGCCGGCTCTAAGACCTTGCCGAATTGCTTCAAGCGTTCTTCCCGCTTGTCCAACAGAAAGACCGGATGCCGAGAGGAGAGGCGCTCGGCCAGTTCGCAGCCTGTGTTGCTCGCGCCCACGATGACGATGCGTTGGCTCATGGTTCCATCCGTTTATCCCTGGCGCAGGATACCCAAAAAGGCAAGGTCCTGGATGCTCGATTCGTCCAGGCCTATTTCCTTGAGGAGTTCGGCTGAGTGTTGGCCCAAGCTCGGGGCTTCGCTCTCCGGGCGCAAATCGCCCGCCAGCCGCAGGGGGCATGCCAAACGCGGGCCTTCCGGACCCGGGCGAAACAGTCCTCGCGCTGCAAACTGAGCTTGTTTGGGCAGGTCAGAGACTTCGAGCACCGGTTCACAGCAGGTCTCCAGGCCTTTCAGTCGCTCGGTCCAATGCTGTAAGTCCTTGCTCGCCAGGCGCTCGGCGATGTCGGCGCGAATGGCCTGGGCAGTCTCGTCGCTTGCGCCGGCCTGACCCTTGTGCTGTTCGAGCTCGAGCACTTCCATGAGTTTGTCGAAGAACTTGGGCTCGATGGCGGCGACCGACAGGTAGCCTCCGTCGGCCGTGGCGAAGACCCCGTAAGCAGGCAGGGCACCGGTCAATGGCCCGCGACCCCGGGCCGGGATGGGCTTGCCAAGCGCCAGGTCGGCCAGGGGCATGACCAGCGCGCTCAGGGCCCCGTCGCACATGGCGACGTCCAGCCACTGGCCCTGTCCTGTTCGTTCTCGCTGGTACAAAGCGCCGAAGAGGGCCGCCAAGGCTTGCCAAGTGCCACCGATGACATCGGCGACGGGTACCGCGGACAAGGCCGGGGGCTGTCCCGCCGGACCTTGTTGACTCAGCAGGCCGGCCAGGGCCTGGAAGTTCAGATCGTGGCCTGCTCGATCCTTCAGCGGACCGGTTTGGCCATAGCCGGAGATGGAGCAGAGGATCACGTCGGCTTTGTGCTGCTTCAGGCTTTCGTAGTCCAGCCCCAGTCGCTCCATCACGCCCGGGCGGAAGCCTTCCACCACCAGATCGGCGGTTTCGACAAGCCGCATGAAGATGTCGTGGCCCTTTTTGCGCTTTAGATCCAAAGCCAAGGAGCGCTTGGACCGGTTGAGAAAAGAAAACAAGGCCCCGTGACCCGCCTGATCCATGGGCGGCAAGTGGCGAGTCAGATCCCCAAGCCGGGGATCCTCGACTTTGATTACATCGGCCCCCAACTCGGCCATCATCCAGGTGGCCAAGGGACCAGGCAGAAGGCGGGTTAAATCCAGGACCCGAAGTCCATCCAGGGCCGGTGGGTTCATGGCTGGGTGCTTTGCCCTTTGATCCAGGGCTGGAAGGCTTTTTGGGCTTGCTTGGAGAGCTTTTTAAGCGCTCGTTTGCCCGCGGTCTTGGCGTCTTGGCCCGGGCTTTTGAGCTTGGCCTCGAAGCGTTTCAATTCTTTGCCGTCCGTGCCGCTGTACAGGCTGAATCGGCCCCAGGCTTCGCTGAAGAGGAAGTTCTCGGAGAGTTCCCGGCTGACGCCGCAGGCCGCTTCGCCCAACACGGCCCAGCGTACTTGCCCGCGCAGGGCGGCAACGATTTGCGCTTCGCTGGGGGCATCGGGCAGGTCAAGCTTGACCTGGTCAAGACCCACCGCGTCGCATCCCAAATCACCCAAAAGGCGGTTGAGCTCTCTGACGGAAACGGGATCGCTGACGAAGTCGCCGTCTTGGCTCTCGGCGATGAGCACGATGCAACGAGGGGTGTCTTTCCCCGGGACACGAAGCGCGATGCCGAGGCCATCACCCGCGATGACTTTTCGCAGGGAAGCCGTTCTCGGATCCGTCGGATCCAGCCCGGCGTCTTCCAGAATCTGCGCCGCGTCCAGGCTGACACGCACTTGCAGCTTACCCTGGGCATTTGCCGGTACCATGGGGCTTGAGGTGGCCCAGCCGTTTTGTTCGCAGCGCAGCTTGATGGGCTTCGACTTCGCGACATTCATCTGCATGCTGAGCGGGGCGCGGGCCAGGGGGCGGGGTACTTTTTGATCCAGCCACTCCACGGCCACCACCAGGGGCGCCGAAAGAACTTGACCCGGGCGCGCTTTTTGTCCCTGTCCGCGGATGACGGAAAGCCTTAAAGACGCCAGCCATTGCCCCAGGGCTTTTTCCGATCCACCTGTTTTTTGGTCATCCCCAAGTGTCTCTTTTCCGGCCAGGGCCTGGACAAAGATACGCTGGTGGGTGGCCTGGGCCTCGATGTAAACCGCGCCCAAAAGGTTGAGCAAGGCGGCGTAGGGCACCTTGTCTTCCATTTGCTTGGCGGTCTCCAAAAGCTGTTGCACCTGTTGGACGTAGGCCTTGAACTGTTCCCGGGCCGAGGCCAAGACCTCATCCCGCGAGGCCACGGCCAAAGCCGCATGGCGCACTCCTTTGGATGATGACCAATCGACCGCGATGCGAATGCCCGCGGGTTCTGCGATGAGTTCGTCGATGGCCTGGTCGGATAGATAAGCCAGACTGTTCTTGTCCACCTGGGCCATCTGTTTTTCAAAGGCCTCGCGAACCCTTTTCTTCAGATTGTCGGCCAGCCGTGCTTGGGCCAGCTTGCGGGCTTCTTCCAAGTTCTCTGCGCTTGCGGCCCCTGAGAAAAATTTCGTACTCGGATAATCTATGTGCACCTGACTGACGGACCAGGCCGGCCTGCCCACCAGACTGGTCTGACAGGCGGGCAAAAGTAGGGACAAGCACAAGGCCCAAAGGCCCCCAAGGTGAACGGTTTTCATAGGCGTGAGATTAGCGATGGGGCGGGAGGATGTCAACGGGGGGGCGCGTCGATATTTCGCTGGCTGTAGCGATCGCAAGCCGTTACTATTCAACTCAAGCTATGTCTGGGAGGAACATGGAGTCAGGACTTTTTTCAGCACGGAGAGCGTTCCTGTTTTTCTCTTGTGCCATGGTTTTTTTAGTTTCAGCTCCGGCGCTGGCACTCGATCCGCAAAAGGCCATCACCCAATACGTTCACGACACCTGGCAGACAGAAGAGGGCCTTCCGCAGAACTCGGTTTTGGCCATATTACAAACGCGGGACGGATACATTTGGCTGGGGACGGAGGAGGGTCTTGTTCGTTTTGATGGGGTTCATTTTGATGTGTTTGACAAGACGAACACGCCGGAAATCCAAAACAATTACATTTTTGCTCTTCAAGAGGACCATGAGGGTAGCCTTTGGATCGGCAGCTATGGGGGAGGACTGAACCGCCTCCAGGACGGTAAGTTTAGCGTCTTCACGACCAAGAATGGTCTGTCGAACAATTCTCTGCTTGCCATTCACGTTGACCGCAATGGGAATCTGTGGGTCGGTACCGATGGGGGGGGCCTGAACCGCTATGAAGACGGTAAGTTCACCGTCTACACGACCAGGGATGGGCTGTCGAACGACATTGTACGATCCATCCACGAGGACCGTGGAGGGAGTCTGTGGGTAGGCACCTATGGGGGAGGCCTGAGCCGATTTGAGGACGGCTCGTTCACCACTTACACGACGAAGGATGGGCTTTCGAGCGACAAGGTGCTTGCGATCCAGGAGGACCGTGAGGGACGTCTGTGGATCGGCACCTCGGGGGGAGGTCTGAACCGCTTTGTAGACGGCAAGTTTACCGCCTATACGACCCGGGAGGGTCTGTCGAACAACAAGGTGGTTTCAATACACGAGGATCGTCAGGGGAGCCTGTGGATCGGCACCGCCGGGGGAGGCCTGAACCGCTTTCTAGACGGCAAGTTCACCGCCTTCACGACTCGGGAGGGCCTGTCCAATGACAAGGTGCGTTCCATTTGTGAGGATCATGAGGGTGGCCTCTGGATTGGCACCACCGGGGGAGGCCTGAACCGCCTCAAGGACGCCGCGTTCACCACCTACACGACCCGGGAAGGGCTGTCGAATGACTATGTGCTTTCAATCCACGAGGACCGTGAGGGAGACCTCTGGATCGGCAGCAATGGGGGAGGCTTGAACCGCTTCCAGGATGGGAAGTTCACGGCCTACACGACCCGGGAAGGACTGTCGAGCAACAGGGTGCGTTCCCTTTTTGAGGACCATGAGGGAGCGCTCTGGATCGGCACCGATGGAGGCGGTTTGAACCGCCTTGCAGATGGTGAGTTCAGCGCCTTTACCTCATGGGAGGGCTTGTCTGACGGCAAGGTATTTGCCATCCATGAGGACCGCGAGGGCAGCCTGTGGATCGGTACCGATGGGGCTGGTCTGGGCCGGTTTGCGGACGGTAAGTTCACGGCCTACACGACCCGAGACGGCATGTCGAGTAACAGAGTGCGCTCCTTCTGCGAGGACCGTGAGGGGAACCTGTGGTTCGGCACCAATGGGGAGGGGCTTAACCGTTTTGCAGACGGCAAGTTCACCACTTACACAACCAAGGATGGGCTGTCGAACGACAGGGTAGGTCCCATCCACGAGGATCGTGAGGGTAATCTGTGGATTGGTACCTCCGGAGGAGGTTTGAACCGCTTTGCAGACGGCAAGTTCACCGCCTACACGACCCGGGAGGGGCTTTTTGATGACAAGGTATTCAAGATTTTGGAGGACGGGCGGGGAAATCTATGGATGAGCTGCAACAAGGGAATCTTTCGCGTTGCCAAAAAGGAGTTGAACGCCTTTGCGGCAGGCGAGATTGATCGCATCCATTCATTTGCCTTCGACAAGGCAGACGGCATGAAGAGCAGCGAGTGCAACGGAGGGTCCCAGCCGGCCGGCTGCAGGACCCGCGATGGCAGGCTTTGGTTTCCCACCATCAAAGGCGTCGTGGTTGTCGATCCGGAACACATCGTGACGAACAAACAGCCCCCCCCTGTCGTGATCGAGACGGTCGTCACACAGGACGTCTTGGCCCACGAACGCACGGTCAGCCCACGTGAGACCGACGTGAAATTCGAGCCTGCGACTGAGCGGATCACGTTTGACTACACCGCCCTGAGCTTTCTCGTTCCCCACAAAGTCCGT
>JAUVAM010000564.1 GCA_030591745.1 Deltaproteobacteria bacterium | reverse complement strand
CCAGAAACGACGGCTACAATCCCTGGGATCTGGGTGATGGGGATCGCCAGGCGATCATTCGGGAATTGACCCGGGTCAAGGCGCTCTACCCCAAAGATTTGTTGGTCAGCGAGACCATGATCAAATGGTACTCAGTCGCCGACCACAGGGGCCCTTGTTACTGGGGAGACGAAGCCCTCCACTATGGTGTGTCCTTCAACGCAAGAAGGTGTTTTGCCGACAACGCGGACTGCGCGAATTGCGGTTGCCTGGCCGGTGCCGCCCAGAGTCCGCCCATGATGATTCATCAAATCCGAGAGTTACGTAAGATTCTCTATGAGCGCTGATGGAAATCCGTCGGTTTTCCCTCTGGCGTTCGGGCCCCGGGAGGGGTATAAGGGCTTCAATGTTGGGCTCCTCGACCCATGGTGGGTTGTGTTTCGCCCCACCAATGAAGAGGAAGCAGTATGTCTGAAGACACCCCGAAAAATGATTCTTTTTCTGATTTCGGCTTGAATCCCAGGTTGTTGGAGGCCGTTGATGCGCTCGGCTTCGAGAAGCCGACCCCGATCCAGGTCAAAGCGATGCCCTTGTTGTTGCAGGGACACGATCTCGTTGGCCAGGCTCAGACCGGGACGGGCAAGACCGCGGCCTTTGGTTTGCCGCTTCTGGGCCGTATGGACCCGGAAATCAAAGCCACGCAAGCTTTGATTTTGGCCCCCACTCGGGAACTGGCTCTGCAGGTCGCCCGAGCCTTGCAGGAGTTTGCCGCTCGTCTGCCCGCTTTGCGCGTGGTGCCCATCTATGGAGGGCAGGAATACGGCTTACAGCTCAAGGCTTTGCGCAGGGGCGCCCACGTCGTCGTCGGCACCCCGGGGCGGGTCATGGATCATATGCGGCGGGGCAGTCTGAGGCTGGATGCCCTCACGACCCTCGTTTTGGACGAGGCCGATGAGATGCTCAGCATGGGTTTCGTCGAAGACATCGAGTGGATCCTTGGGCATTGCCCCAAAGAGCGGCAAATGAGTCTGTTTTCCGCCACCATGCCTTCACGCATTCGCGGCATCGCCGCCAAACACATGCGTTCACCGGAACGCGTGCTGATTGAGCAAGGGACCACCGCCGCCGTGACCATCCGTCAGCGACACTGGATGGTTTGGGGGCTGAACAAACTGGATGCCTTGTCTCGCATTCTCGAGGCGGAAGTCTTGGATGCCGCGCTCATCTTCGTGCGGACCAAGGTCTCCACCGTTGCCCTTGCCGAGCAATTGGCGGATCGTGATTTCAAGGCCAGCGCTCTCCACGGCGACATGCCCCAGAGCATGCGCGAACACACGGTGAAGCGTCTCAAGAACGGCCAGATCGACCTGCTGGTGGCAACCGATGTGGCCGCCCGCGGGCTCGATATCGAACGATTCAGTCATGTGATCAACTACGACATGCCGGGCGATCCGGATGCCTATGTGCACCGAATCGGTCGGACGGGCCGGGCGGGACGTGATGGCAACGCCATTTCGCTTGTGGCGCCACGCGAGCGTCACCTGCTCAGGGCCATTGAGCGCACGACAAAACAAAGCATCGAAGCCATGGAGCTGCCCAACGCGGAACAGCTCAACGCCAAGCGCATCAAGGTTTTCAAACAGAACATCACCGAAATTGTGGAGAAAGGCGAGCTGGAGCCATTTTTGGGAATTTTGCGCCAACTTTGCGATGAGGAATCCCTGGATCCTTTCGAAATGGCTGCGGCCTTGGCGATCAAGGCCCAGGGGAATGTGCCCCTGCTGGTCAAAGACGTTGTGATTCCGCCTCGAAAAACGGCTCGACCGAAAACGGACCGCAAAGAACGCGCAGAGCCGGAGTCCGGCATGGCTTGTTATCGACTGGAGGTGGGTCGGGATCACGGCGTGAGCCCCAACCACATCGTCGGGGCCATCGCCAAAACAACGGGTTTGCAAGGCCGACACATCGGGCGCATCAAGATCAACGATGATCACAGTTTGGTGGATTTGCCCTTGGGCATGCCCGCGAAAATCTTTCAACAGCTCAAGAGAGTGCATGTCTGCCAGGTGCCCATGGAGCTTCGATTGGTCTCAGCCCCGCCGGCCAAAACCAAGCGCAAGTCCTTCAAGTCCAAGGGGCACTTCACGAAGAAGGCGCGTCGTCAGGCAAGCAAAAAATAGCTTCTCCCTGCAGCCCGTGTTCATGAAACGGGAAGATTGCTATGCAAACCAATACAACATCCGACTGCTGCAAACCCTGTGAGCCGAATTCATTGTGGATTGATGCGGCGATGGGCATGGCCGGAGACATGTTTTCGGCCGCACTGATCGGCCTGGGCGCTTCGGAAAAAGGGGTGATGGAGGCGATGCGCAGCGCCGGGGATTTGTTGGGGGATACCGCGATCAAGGTAAGGCACGGCACCTTGCCCGATGGTTTGGCGTCAAGGCAAATTGAAGTCTTGGTCCAAGCACGCGAGCCCTTGTCCTTTGTTGATGCGCCAAATTTTCTGGAAAAAGCCCTGCGGGCTTCTGGGGTTCGGGGTGGGTATGCCGGCTTTGCCCACCGGGCCCTGGTCGTTTTGTGCGAGGCGGAGCGGGTTGCCCATGGGATTCTTGACGAGGCGGCCCCCGAAAAATCACAGGTATCTTTGAGGATTGTCGGGTGGGCCCATACGCCTTACGAGGATCAAGCGCCCTATCAGCCGATGCAAGAATCCGACGCGCCTTCGGATGGGTTTTATATTGAAATGGACCCAGCTTATGTGGATGGCTTGGCGAAGCTCGAATCGTTTTCCCACTTGTATGTTGTTTCTTATCTACACCGCTCGCCCGGCTATGGCTTGCTTGTTCGGCCTCCGTGGAAGGAAGGAGCGGAGCAGTACGGCCTGTTTGCCACCCGTTCGCCGAATCGACCCAGTCCGATCGGGCTGACTCGAGTTCGCATCCATCGCGTCGAGGGCCGTCGTGTTTACACCGGTCCCCTTGACCTTTTCGATGGGACGCCGATTCTTGATCTCAAGCCCTTCATTGGATCCTTGGACGGAGCGCCGGCAGAGCCTTTGGATGAGTCCGAATCCGGCAACGACGGCTGGCTCGAGGGCAGCGACCATCTGGATTTGCATCGTCGAGGCGTACCTCACGACCACCCGGGGGGCGGACAACTGCATGAGGCGCAGGATATTCTTCTGGATGTGACCGGCGCGGCATGGGCACTGCAAAGCTTGGGCGTAGATCTGGGAAGAGTATTCTGTGTGGGACCGGTTCGGGTCGGGGGCGGCATGACGGGGCCGACTTCACACGGTCGGCTTCCGGTCCCAGCCCCGGCAACCCAGGCGATCCTGGATGCCTATCAAATTCCGCACGAGGCCGGCCCGGTCCAGGCTGAACTCTTGACCCCCACCGGTGCCGCCATCTTGGCGGCACTGTCCCCATCGTTTACTTCTGACAAACCGGACTTGTCGGATG
>JAUVAM010000288.1 GCA_030591745.1 Deltaproteobacteria bacterium | reverse complement strand
GTTCCGAAGGATTTCGATCCGGTTGTCGATTCGGCTAAGAACGCCGAATTGGCTTTGTCTTTGTTGGACCTGAGCGCAACGCCCGGTCACTTGCTAGCCAAAGGCATGCGGGCGGCAGCCAAAGAGCTGGGCGTCGATGCACAAAAGCGTGCGGTTTATTTGGCCAACGGCGAAAAGGGTTGGATGGTGCCCAATCAGTATTGGGTGCCGGGTATGTTCGCGCCCCAATCGATCATGGGCAAGTACTATGTTCATTACAAGTTCGACTGGCATCCTCCGAGAGAGTTGGGACGCATTTCCGCACAGCGCATGTTGGCTGAGCTGACCACCGACAACGCGGGCCTGTGCCGTTTTCACCGGGGCTGGAGCGAAAAGATTTGGCCCGAAATCGTCAATGGGCATTTCGCCACGCAGATCGACTATCCAGCCCACCATGCTCTTGCGGTCAAGCAGATCCATGACCAGGGAAGGCCCGTGCCCTGGGAGACCGAACGTCTCGAACGGATAATTCACGCCTACCTTCGAGCGGTGCAGGAAGACACGCCAGGTGATTCCGATTTGGGGAGTTGGCTTTATCGCTTCGACGAGGACAGGTCTGCCGCTGCCAAGGACTATTGGTCCGAAATCAAGGCAGGCATCGATTCGGTCATGGAGGCCCTGGCGGATGACCCTTGATTTGGCCTGCGCCTCCGTGGTGCTGATTTTTGGGATCCTGGGCTACTATTCCGGCTTTGCGATGCAGATCATGCGCCTGGTTGTGTTGGTGGTCTCTTATCTGCTGGCCGGCATGGCCGGCAAACCCTTGGGCCCTTGGCTGGCTTCAAATTTCGGCGTGCCCGTGATGCTGGGAAAGGTCATGGGCATGGCGGCGGCCTTCTTGATCATTTATTCGGTCTTGGGCACGGTGGGCTGGAGTTTTATCCGCCGGCGCAGAAAAAAGAAGTTCACATTGGGCAACAAGCCGGTGCGGGCCTCCTGGGATTCCTGGATGGGAGCCCTGTTCGGCGGAGCCAAGGTTGGATTTATTCTTTTTGTGATTTTGAGCGCCGTCGTGCTTCTTGGCAGCAAAACAGAGCCTGCCCTGAAGCGGGCCGACATCGGCTACGAAAAATCCAAGGTCGTGGCCATGGCCCGCAAACACAACCTGTTGGCAAGCCTGCACCTGCCGGTGGTTGGCGACTTGGCCACCTTGCAAAAACTGTCCGATAATCCCCAGTACCGCGAAAAGGCCATGGCCGATCCCAGCATCAGAAAGCTGATCAATCACCCCAAGATCAGAAGACTCTTGGGTGATCGTTCGGTGATCGAGGCCTCGCGCAAGCAAGACGTAGCCGGCCTGATGGGCAACCCCAAAATCAACAAGCTCCTGGAAGACCCAGAGATTCTCGACTTGCTGGAAAAGATCGACCTAAGCAAGATCAAGTGAGCAGGATTTTAGCTTTCTTCTTCGGCGCGGCGTTGTTTGTCGGCGTCGCGTTTTTGCATGCTTTCTCGGTGGGTGGCTTCGGCCTGTTCGGATCCTGTTGGCTTGGCTTCGGCCACGCCGCCGATTTCGCTTTCGCGCATGGGTGGGGCCACCCGGTCGATGATTTCGATCAGGCGTCGGATGAGCTGCACGGGATCGGCGTCGTAGATGATGCGATCCGGCCCGGCCTTGCGGTTGGCGAAGGCCAGGATTTCTTTGATGTGGTCCGAGATGCCGCCGGTGCCGGTCAGCACACCCACCGGTTTGCGTTCTTCGTAGGCCACGGGGAATTCATTTAAGGTGCCTACGCCGCCGCCCACGATGATCACACCGTCGGCCGATCGGATGTTGACGATGTCTCGCTCCATCAGGCCCATGCCCGAATAGAGGATCATGTCGTAATTGGCCACAGGCGAATCGTAGACCTTGATGTGTTCGGCCATGCTGAAGGCAGGGGAAACGCCGAAGACGAAGCCGCCTTCTTCTTTGGCGCCTTCGGCAGCCAGATCGGGCAAGCCCGGGCAGGCGCCGTTGATGAGGATGGCGTTTTGACGAGCGATCTCTCTGCCCAGTTCCTTGGCACGGGCCAGGCTGTCGGGGTTTTTCAGCGTGGGGCCCGAGGCGGAACCCATGACACCGATTTTCTTTCGTTGATCTGCTTTGTTCAACATGTCTGTCCTCACTGTTGTGCTGGGATTTCTTCTTCCATGGAGTCCATGCGGGTATTCACCAGCGCAGCGTCGATGACCTGAGTGCTGCCTTTGCGCTCCGGCGCGCTGAACATGATCTCGCGCATCACTTCTTCCACGATGCTACGTAAGCCCCGGGCGCCCAGTTTGCGACGCGTGGCTTGCTGCACGATAGCCCGAAGACCGTCTTCGGTGAAATCCAAATCCACTTCATCGAGCCCCAAAAGGACCTTGTACTCCTTGATGATGCTGTCCGGTGGCTCGGTCAGGATGCGCAACAAGTCATCTTCCTCCAGCATGTGCATGTGCATAAGCACCGGCAGGCGTCCGAGGAATTCGGGTGTGAAGCCATACTCCAGCAACGCTTTCTGGGGGACTCGGCGGTGCTTGCGCGTAACGTCCTCGCCACCAAATCCGATGCCGCGGCCGGGATCCACTTCGGCAAGATCCGAAAAGGTGCCGGCGCAGATGAAGAGGATGTCCGTGGTGTCCACTTGCACAAAGTCGTGCTTGTTCCAGTGCTGGGTCACATTTTGGGGCACGAAAACTTCGCGGCCTTCCAGGAGCTTGAGCAGGCCCTGCTGTACGCCTTCGCCGCCGATGTCCCGGGCACCGGCTCCGGTGCGGGCGCCATGGCTGCGACGGGCGATTTTGTCCACCTCGTCGACGAAAATAATGCCCCGGCTTGCGGCGGCCACGTCCTGGTCGGTCTTGAAAAGCAACTCGGCCACCATGACTTCCACGTCCTTGCCGTAGTAACCGGCTTCGGTGTATTCGGTGGCGTCGCAAACAGCGAATGGCACGTCCAGGATTCTGGCCAGTTGCCGTGCGATATGCGTCTTGCCGCAACCGGTGGGGCCGATGAGCAGGATGTTGGATTTGCGTAAGAGATCGCCCCCGGGTGCCCCTTTGACGGCAATGCGTTTGTAGTGGTTGTAAGCCGCCGTGGCCACCGTCTGCTTGGCTCGGTGCTGACCGATGACGTAGCGATTCAGCTCATCATAAATGGCCCTGGGGGTGGGGACTTCCATGGCTGGTTTCTCGATTGGGGGCATGCCAAGACGCTACAGAAAACAATGGGAGGAGGCAAGGGAATGAGGTGAATGATCGCCCGCTTCTTCCTGTTTTCATGTATAATCAGAAAATGTCCTTTGGAGGGGGTATTGGAGCCGGGTCTGATGCCTAATTGTCGAGGCACATTTTATTCTGCCCTGCGTGCTTTTCTGCGCGAACGCTTTGGTCCCCATGCCTGGGAAGAACTCCTGGATTGCCTTGAGACCCAGGATAGGGCCGAAGCCGATTCGGCCGTCTCCATCGCCTGGACCGACTTGTATTTACGCATGCGTGTGGCCGCTGTCGTCGTGCGGAAATTTGGGGCCCGTTTGTTGGGCGATGATCTGGCTGGTGACGACGAGCGGGTTTGGGAATCGGGCAAAGCGCTGCTGGTGGAGTTTGGCCGATTCGAGGCCGAGAAAGATCTAACCACTACCCAGCGAGTGTTCCTGCGTATGGCCAATCCTGCCTACGTACTGGAGAAAGCCGGTCAGTATTGGAGTCGATTTTACGACAGGGGCGGTCTGCGAATCGAGCGCAAGAGCAAAACCCATGCGATCGCAACGTTATTAGATAGCGTGGTGGTGGACGAATTGTTCTGCATCCACTTCTGCGCTTACGTCAAGCGTATGTTTGAGCTGGTGGGGGCCAAGGACGTGCAGGTTGAGCATTTGGAATGCCTGGCCCGTGGCGACAGCGCTTGCGTCTACAGCGTCCAGTGGCGGTGAGTTTTTGTTTTACTGGTTGGCCAGGTCGATGATTCGACGCTTCGGGTTCGAGCAGTAGCTAGCGGGGATGCCTGCGTCACCAAAGCTTGCCAGGAATTCAGCCATGACGTACCAGAGTTTGACCTCTTGTCCCTGTTCGTTGGTGACGATGCTGGTCATGTGGGATCCGGCCGGTAATTCTTGGCAGGCCTCGTCCCGAAGGGCGATGCCCATGGCCGCAGCGAAGGATGCGACGTACAAAGACGTCGTCACCGAAACGCATTCGGTGCTGTCGACCTGCCAGGCACCGTTGTCCGCATCGAAAATGAGCACCGGGTTGTCGCTTTCGTCCAGGGCGCTGTATTGTTCGATGCGGCGGATACGGACATAGTCAGGTTGGTCCAAATCCATGACTATTTTCAATCCTGAGACGTTTAAAAAGTAGCTGTTGTTGCCTTGCCCCATGCTGGCCGAGGTTCCTTCCAGGACGAATTTGATCTGATCCCAGGTCAGGTTGAACTTCACCAGGGGATAGCCGATGGAACCCTCCGGCCCGATGCCCAGAGGCGTAACGATGAAGGCGTCGGCCAGAGAGAAGCCGCCGGATGTGTCTCGTTGAAGGGATGAACGCAGGTCGCCACCGTTGGAGATGAAGGCGGTTTCGGTGCCGGTGGCCAGGCGGACGGCGTCTGCAGTCAGGTTGCCGATGTTGTTGGCCTGGTGGGACAAACGCTCCAGATCGCAAGTTGAATTGCAGAGTTTTTGGCAAATCTCGCCGTTTAAGAAGGCTTCGGCTGCCGGCAGCAAGGGATAGCTCGTCAGAAAGCTCTGCTCAATGCTGTCGACGAGGCCATCCATCAAAGGGGTCACCGTTTCCGTGGTTTCCAGGCTGTCGTCAATGGTGATCACCTGGCCGATGGCCTCTTTGACTTCACCCCCGCCTGCCTTGACGTCCCAGCGAGCCAGGTGGTCCCCGTAGCGGCCGGCCTCGATGAATTGGGTGCTCCATTCGCCTTTCTCCGAGGCGATGGTCACCGGTTCGGGGGTCAGGGTGTGTGCGTGCCCGGATGCGATGATGTCGATCCCCGTGGTGTTGCGGGCCAGCATATCCGTTTCGCCGACATACCCGTCCGCGCCGTTTTCGATGCCCAAATGCGCCAACAGGATGACCACATCCACGCCTTCGTCGTCGCGCAGGGTGTTGACCACTTGTTGGGCGGTTTCGGCCAGATCAGAAGCGCCTGAAGAGAAGCTCAAGGGAGCCGCCTGGGGAATGGTGCTCTCGGCATCCAAGCCCAGCAAGCCGAAAATGCCCACTTTGAGCCCATTGGGCATGACGCGCACGATGTAAGGATGGATGAGCTTGCCGCTTTCTCCCTCGGGGCCGTATAGGGCCTCTAAGCTGTCGTCGCCGGCATCGGTGGGATCGAAGTGCATGTTGGCCGCCAGGAGGGGCACGGTGGGTTTGTTCGCCGCCTGCAGCATGGCAGCCAAACCGGCGGGTCCCCAGTCCAGTTCGTGGTTGCCCACGGCCGCGGCATCAAAGCCCAAAGCCTGCATGGTGTTCAGGTCCGCTGCGGCATTTTCGGCCGCTGCAAAAAGAGTGCCTTGGGTGAAATCACCGGCGTCCAGCAAGAGGAGGTTCTCTTCCGTGACCCGCGCGTCTTCGACAAACTTGAACCAGCGGGCCGCGCCTCCCTCCGTGCCGTCTGATATGCTGGGTCCATAGTCGCAGGTAGGGAAGCCCAGCCAATGAGAATGGCGATCATTCAGGTGATAGATCACCAGATCCTTGGGATCGTCGCCACCGCTACAACCCACAGCCAAGCCAAAGCTTGCGGCCAAAGCCAGCATCAATATCCATGTGCTCATCCGTC
>JAUVAM010000278.1 GCA_030591745.1 Deltaproteobacteria bacterium | reverse complement strand
TAAAAAGCCAGCATCTCGCGCTCGTGGTCGGTGAGGGAGGGATGGGGCAGATCATTGCGCAGGCGGCCCTGGTTCTCCACCGCCAGCCGATCCGCCGCGGCCTGGGCCAGGCCGTCGTCCAGCAGCTGGTCCAATTCCTGGCCCACGACGGTCAACTCGGCGCTCAATGCATCGATGGAGCCTTGCAGCGAGGCGCTCCCGTCGGGATAGAAACAGGAAGCCGAGCTCTGCAGGCGCTCTCTGGCCACCTGGTAGGCGGCCAGCCTGGCGTCGATGTTATCGCGCAGGGTCTCGTAGCGAATCTTCGCAATAACGCAGCGGGCTGTGGGCAAAAAATCCTCCGGGATGAACCCCACCGGGTAGTCCAGATGGGACAGGGCCTCGCCGATTAAAGCGATCTGTCCCTCCAGGGTGGACAGCAGGTCGCTCTGCCCAAAGAAATTCGCGTCCACCACCCCCGGCGGGTGGTCTAGGACATAGACCTCGGGGAACTCCACCTCCTGGCAGGTCTTGAAGCCGCCCACCACGGCCACCGCCACCTCTTCCCCTGCCGCCTGACAGGCCGAGGAGGCCGGCTCGATGAGAAAAACCGGCAGGCTGAAAGCCCCGTGGTTGACGCAGATCTGGGGCGTACGATCCACGGGCGACGCGATGGCGGGGCCGCTGTCCCGCGCCCGCTGAATCATGTCTAGAACCTCGGGATAGTAATCGAAGGCGATGCCGTCCATCTCGATCTCGACCAAGCCCTCGGGCAGGCCGGGCAGCGCGTCGTGTAAGTCCTGTAAGTCGCCGGGGATGCCGGCCGGGTCTTCCGACAGGCCGGGATCGTAGTCGAAGGGATAATTGTTGTCGTGGGCGCTCGCGGTTTGCGGCCAAGCCAGGCACATGGAAAAAATGACGCCGACAAACGTGACAGCTTTCATATGGAACTCCCTTTGGGTCAACGCGCACATACCCGCTCCATACACGATCCGGGTGGGAATTTCCAAGGGGGGAAAAATCTCGCAATTGCCTGAAGGTCTATTTTCCCTGTACAATTATTGATTGCAGACCAACACGCGCCACAACCAGGAGACCCGCATGCGAACACGACAAGCCCCCTCGCCCAAAACCTCACTACTCCTTTGCATCGTGTTCTCACTGGGTCTGCTGGGCTGCGGGTCAAACACCGAAGAGCAGCCCGCCCCGGATGCCGGCGAAGACCCCTTCACCCAGGAGATGCTGGATTTCCTCGAAAACGATGAGGTGTTTGTCGAACTCGCGGCCGACAGCGGGGTGCTCATCCAGGCCGCCCTGGAACGAGGGGATATCAGCCTGGCGGAATCCGTTGCTCTGAATTACGACGCATGGCTTGCCCCGGAGCTCTTGCCCCTCCAATATCAAAGTGACGAGCCCTTTGTCTGGAGGACCATGCAGAGGGACATGCAGTGGGTCATCGACTCCTATTCGACCCTCACCGTGCCGGAGCAGGAAAAATACGCCTCCTTTCTGCTGCCCCCCACAGACCCCGAAAGTGACTTCTACCCGGAAGAGATGGCAGCGGCCGACTCGAAAGCGCCCGGGGACTATGTGCTCAAGACCATTGACTTCATACACGAGGACGTCGTCAAGGCGACCATCACCTACACGGAGCTGGAGGGGGAAGTCACAGCCGAGGCGACCCGGGCGGAATGGGTAAAAACCGCCTTGGGCGACGCATGGACGGATTACCAAGATTTGTTCTCGGGCCAGCCGGAACCCATCCCCATCTACCTCATCAGACTGAAGGAACTGGAAGGCTATATGGGCTTGGCGGTAGGCTGGTTTTTAGACGGCAGTTATTTGCGCAGCAGGATTTTTATCGACTCCACCATGACAGAAAAAGACACTGCGGCCACCACGGTCCATGAGGTTTTCCACTGCTTTCAGCACACCCTGGGGATGACACGCACGACCGCCCAATCATGGCTCGCGGAGGCGACCGCGGTCTGGAGTGAAGATCACATCTACCCTGGCTACAACACGGAATGGGCATACCTCGATACGACCTTTGCCCACTTCGACAAAGACAGAATTCGCTTTGACGGAAATTGGGAATACAGCAACTACCTGTTTTTCTTTTTCGCGGAGCAGCACCTGGCCAGGCATGATTTTATCGTAAAAATCCTCAAAGACGCCCTGTCCATGCCGGTGGCCGAGGCCGTGACCTCGAATTTTTCCGATTTCCCAAGCCTCTATGCCCAATACGCCAAGTACT
Organism: Deltaproteobacteria bacterium; assembly: GCA_030591745.1. Next base: position 3,676 of record JAUVAM010000278.1, on the reverse strand, counting down.
GTCTCAACGGTTTCGACTGGAAACTATATACGGACGATCCCGCCTTCAAGAAGATCATTCCCTACTGGGATTCAAAGCTCATCTACGACTACTATCGAAGCGGACTCCCCGCGGAGAACATGGAAGTCAACGTGAACCTGGGAAAGGGCGGAATCACCTACCAGCTTTTTTACTTTGAACCCAGAACGGACATCTTGAAACGCCTGGAGTTTGATCTTTCAAGAATTCCGGACAACCCCAACATCCGCACACAGGCCTTCTTCAAGTATTACAATGCCGACTGGTACGAAGAGGACTGGACCCATGAGGACCATCCGACTTTCTGCAAGACTGACCCACAGGGCATGGTGTTCATGGTGGCTCTTGTGATTTCAAATGCGGATCTCGAAAATCAGCAGGCCCTCAGCTTCGACTTGAAGGTCGACGGCGATTGCACCACCCCCGAAGGGTACATTAATTACACTGAGACATTTTCGATCGAGGATCACGAACTTACGGTAAACTTCAATCAAAGGGATACGCTTGAGTATGATGCGGCTCGGGGTTCCTACGTTGTGCTGCGCAGCACCAAGGTTTACACCGAAAGCGGCACGGATGTCGTCGTGCTGGGCGAGGGCATTCCTCCCTGCACGCTCACAACAACATCCGAAGGGACTCTGGACATCGTGTACCCTGAAAACGAGAGACCTTCGAGAATCTTGCTTAAACCGGACGGGTCCTTTGAGATGATTGCCATCGAGACCGATGACCATGATCCTGAAAACTGGGTAACCAGAACCACAGAGAGCACCTGCGGGGATACCCAGGTCGAAGAAGCAAGTCCTCTCGGACTTGTGAATGGGGTCGAGCTCACTCCCGCGGATATTTCTCCGACAAGCATTCAAGGCAGCAGATCCCATGACTTTGGGGATATGCATGTGGACATTGTTTTTAGCTACGACAGACTGACAGGCGAGTGATCGCGCATTAGCGCCCAATCCCCTCCCCCTGCCTTCGCATCGGGGACGCGATCTCGTCAGTTGACCCAGAGCAGGTAGCGCAGCTTGCGCTCCAAGCTGTCTTCTCCCCGTTCCAACTCGCTCTTCATGCGGGCGAAGCGCGCAAGTATGCCGGAAGGCTTCATGCTGGGCACATACTTGTCCCCCAGGATGTCGGTGAGCACCCGCTCCACATCCGCTTTGCTGCGGTTGCGGTCCACGGCCTCCAGGTTTTTGAGGTTCAGCGTGATGTCCCCGGGCGCGGTGAAAAGCTTGGCCACGTTGACGAAGCCGGTGGGCGGATCGGCCCACTGGTGATCGCCCAACTGAGCGGCCTCGACCACGCTGATGCCCTCTTCGCCACGGAGCAGCTTCTGCAAATCGCCCAGGACGCCGGCCCAGGTGTCGTAAAGCGCCTGGTCCACCGGCAAGGGCAAGGGGTGGTTGTGTTGCTTGGGATTGGGAAACCACTCGCCTTGGTCATCCGTCTCCGCAAGGTAAAGCAAGCGCGAACGATCGGCGTGGGCCAGGCCCGCCAGGATCAGATCCCGAGCCGCAAGCACCCGCGCCTTATCCACCATGCGGATGGTCAAAACCGATTCCCTTTGCAGACGGTTGAAGGCATCGAAGTCGGGTAGCTGGTAGGCCATGCCTAAGTTCATGGCGGCCCGCTGGAAGGCGATCATGGCTCTCGCCCAGTAGAGGTCCCCATGGTCAAAGCGGAAGGTGGGCTTGCGGCGCGGGTCGTCTTTGGGGATGCTCTGACCCTCGGCGTCCTGCTCGACTTGCAGGAGCATGCGATCCCGATCATCCACCCGACCCGAATGATTCCAGTCGTATTCCCAGCAGGCCAAGCACAGCGCCAGGTGAAAACCCGGATCGTCCGCGGCCACCGCCAGATGGGCTTCCACCCGGGCCAGTTCCTTGTCGGTCTGGTCCAGGCTCCACTTGATGTAGCGGTGATTGATGCTGCGGGCCGCCATCATGCCGGTGATGTTGGTCATCATGTCCCGGATGAAGTTGTGCATGGTCTTTTTGTAGTGGGTCATGGCCGCCACCACCCGGGCCTGGGAGTTCTTCGGATCCTTGGCCAAGACCGCCTGCGCCTCCGCGCCCGCTTCTTCGAAAGCCGCCGCTTGCAACTTGGCAAGTGCCGGCTTGGCCGCGGCCTCCTGCGCCGGGCTCAGGCGGGTGGGCAGGGTCGCGCAGCCGGAAAAGGAGAGTAAGGTCAAGAAGCCGACAGCGATAAAAAGAGGAAATTTCATGCACACTCCTTGAAGAGAAATGGGTTTGCTTTTAATACACTGCAAGTGCCCTGTAGACAAAGTGTAAGGCCCATCACATTATTTCTGCCGACCTGTGCTAGAATGCCTCCATTCTTGAAATAATGCGAACCTATAAAGGGATCGCGTAGCGTTAAACCCATGGGATTGGATCCAACCCGGGAGGATGAAATGAATCGATGGATGAAGATATCGGCCTGTCTCTTTGCGCTCACCCTGCTCTTCGGCTGCTCTTCGACGGACGACGATCCCGCCGGCTACGCGCCGCCGGACCTGACCAGCAACTCGGACGCCCTGAGCATCGAGGACCTGCCCCTGGATGAAGAAGCAGCAGCCGAGGGTTCCTTCCCCGCCGAAGGCCGCCTCTTAGGCTTCGTCTTCCAGGCCCGACAGTGCGAGGTCTACGACATCGTCCTGAGCCGCGTAAGCGGCACGGCCCAGCCGGCACTCGCCGTCTACCTCTTTGAAGGCAACTGGGGCGAGGCCGAGGTCTACGCCACCGCCGACGCCCAAAGCATCTCCATCGGCGGCTGGTCCGCACCCATGGACGGGACCTACCTGGCCCTGGTGGACGTGGTGGGCGCGGACCGGGACGGCGAGTTCGAGCTGCGCTTGGACTGCACCGACGGCTGCAACGATCCCTACGAATGCGCCTCGGACGCCGACTGCGCCGCGGGCCAGGTCTGCTGGAACGGCCTGTGTTTCGACGCCGGCGTGGAGTGCAACAGCGACAGCGACTGCGCGCCCCACGAGGCCTGCGAGAACGGCTTCTGCGTGGCTCTGTGCGTGCCCGCCATGGAGATCTGCGACGGCTTAGACAACGACTGCGACGGTGAAGTGGACGAAGGCTGCGACGCGACCTGCGCCACCAACGCCGACTGCCCGGCCGGGATGACCTGCATCGACGGCCTCTGCCAGATGGACTGGGAATGCAGCAACGACGCCGAATGCCCCCTGGGCAGCTACTGCATCGGCGGCGTCTGCGTGGACGACTCCTGCCCCGACGTAGACGGCGACGGCTACAGCATCTGCCAAGCCGACTGCGACGACAACAACCCAGCGATCCACCCGGGCGCCGACGACATCTGCGACGGCCTGGACAACGACTGCGACGGCCTCGTCGACGAAGGCTGCGGCGGCATGCCCTGCGCCAACAGCGCCGACTGTCCCATGGGCCAGGTCTGCATGAGCGGGCTGTGCGCCCCCATGGCCTGCGCCAACGACAGCGACTGCCCGGCGGGCCAGGCTTGCTGGGACGGCGTCTGCAGCGGCGACATGTTCTGCCAAGCCGACTCGGACTGCCCGGCCGGCACCCTCTGCGACGCGGCCACGGGCATGTGCATCAGCGCCTGCGCGGACATGGACTTAGACGGCTTCTGCGTGGCTCTGTGCGTGCCCGCCATGGAGATCTGCGAC
>JAUVAM010000545.1 GCA_030591745.1 Deltaproteobacteria bacterium | reverse complement strand
AAACGCTACATCGCTCAGCAGGCCAAGGATCCGGACGCCTATTACGGCTTGGCGGCATCTTATGAATCCATGGGCAAGAAGAAAGAAGCCATGGAGGGCTACCTGGTCTATGCCGAGAAAGAGACTCGGCCCTCCGAGCGAAAATATGTGATCAAGGCAAAAGAGAAGGCCGAGCAACTCAAGCAGGAGATGGCGGCGGGAAGCAAGCCAAAGCCTGTGCTCGTGACCAAGCCCAAACCCAAGCCTGTGCTCGTGACCAAGCCCAAACCGGTGCTCGTGACCAAACCCAAACCGGTGCTCGTGACCAAGCCCAAGCCGGTGCTCGTGACCAAACCCAAGCCTGTGGTCGTCACCAAGCCCACCGCCAGCCCCAAGGTGACTCAACTTCTGGCTGATGGCGATGCGGCCATGGCCGCGGGGTCCAACGCAAAAGCCATCAAGGCATTTTTCGATGCAAGCCAACTCGAGCCGAACAACGCCGAGGCCTTGTATAAGCTGGGCACGGTTTACTTGAAAACGGGCAACTCCAAAGCGGCCAAGTTCAAATGGAAAAAGGTGCTGAGCATCCAGCCTGGCCACCCCGGAGCCATGCAGGGCCTGGCTCGCCTGGAAGCCAAGCCCGCCCCGACGGCTGCAAAGGTCAAGGCCGATCCGATTGCCAAATCGACAGCCCTTGAAAAAAAGGCACCGGCAAAACTCAGCGCGGCGGATCGGAAACGCGTGGATAAGATTTTGGCGGAGGCGGACAAGCACTTCAAGGTCAAGGCCTTCAGTCAGGCCATCGCGGCCTACACCAAAGCCACTCGCATGGATCCCACCAATGAAGAGGCCTTGTTCAAGCTGGGCGTGGCCTATGCCATGTCAGGCAACTACAACGTGGCCATCTACAAATGGCAACAGGTCATGGCGCTCAATCCCGGCAACGTGTCGGCTCGTCGCAATATTGAGCGGGCCAAGGCCAAATTGCTGGAAAAGGGCAAGCCGATCCCCAAAGCCCCAGCCGGTGCCGAGGCCGTCAAGGCTCAGCCCAAGGCCCAGGCTAAGCCCAAGGCTAAGCCCAAGGCGACCAAGGCTTTCGACACCCACATGGCCAAGGCGCAACAAATGAAAGCCCAGGGCAATGCCAAGGGGGTACTCGACGCGACCGTGTTGGCTCTTAAGATTCGCTCGGACGCGGACGCCTTTCAGCTCAAGGGAGAAGCCTTGGTCATCCTGAAGCGATACAGATCGGCAAGGCGCGCCTTTTCTCAGTCCATGGTCCAGGATCCCAATCGGGCCGGTCCTTTCTACGGCTTGGCTGAAGCCTGCAGGTTGGCGGGTGACATGGATCGGGCGCGCTACTATTACAAGATGTACACTCGCTCGAAGGCCGCGGACAAGACCGACAAGCTTGTCCAGCGGGCTGAGCGGATTCTCTCTGCCAAGTAAGTCAGCTTTGGTTCTACGGTTCTTTTTTGCGCACGAAGAGGACCGCCTGATCATCCTCGTACTCCAAGGTCCAGCCGGGCTCTTCACGAAGTTGCTTGCTTAGCGCCTCGTTGCGTGGATAGGCCACCATGTCAATCGCCCAGCGATCCAGAACCCCCCGCCAATCGCGGCGAAGCTCGTGGACCGCGAAGTAGTCCAAAAATACGCGGATGGGGTAGCAGTCATTGCGTTGATCGATGAACACCCGTTGGGTTGGATACAGGCCGTAAATAAACGCGCCTCCCCAGTTGAAGTACTGGAAGACGTGGTTGCTCGTGCCCCGATCTTTTAAGTGCTGGATTAAGCCTGTGGGATAGAAACCGGGGGACAGGTCGGCCAGCTTGTGTTTTCCAGTCAATCGAGCGTAGCTCATGGGCCATGTTGACGGCAGACTGAAGGCCAGCAAGGCAAACAGAGTCAGCAAACCAGGCAAAAGGATGCCCATGGAGCGCTGGTCCTGTGTGACCAGGGATTCATGGAGACGTCGTGCGGGTTTTGCCAGGGGTTTGATGGCCCCCAGCAGGCTGCCGACCCTGGCCAGGGCCTTGGGCAGGTGTCTGGCCAATACGGGGGTGGCGGCGATGCCGAGCAAGGGGATGTTGCGGATGGTCGTGAAGGAGAAAAAGGTGAAGGCCACCAGCAGCCCCACATGAACCGGTGCTGGGCTGGTGGCTGAGCCGGCGATCGCGAAGAAGCAGAACAGTGCATAGAAGGTGATCATGCGCCCCAGGGGCGTGTCAAAACCCGCTGATTGCCACTCGGAGATATTGGTCAAGTAAGTCATTTGGCCGGTGAAGGCGGCTTGCAGATAGGTGAAGGGAAAGATCAGGCCGTAAATATGGTGGGGGGTGACCGTACTGGCGACGATGGCCACCAGCAAATCCAGACCAAGGGCCCGCAAGCCTGCAAAACTGCGACGCTTGGCTCGGAGTTGGATGGCCACCTGGGCACTCATATAGAGCATGATGAGGGCAAGGCCCAGGATGAAACTGCCGTGGAAGTTAGCCCAAGCAGAGAAGAGCAGGAACACGAGTACGGGTCGCAGCTTGCCCCCGGCCGCCGGTTCTTCCAGGGCGTGCAGGGCGATGATGAAGAAGAGATTGCCGAATAGATAGGGGCGGAGGCTGAAATTACCCAGCATCATCAATGCGGCCAAAAAAGTGATGGCGATCGAGAGATAAGGGGCGTTGGAGTAGCGGAGGGTCAGCCGGAAGACCAGGGCACATGCCAAGGTGTTGAGCAGGACACCCAGAGCCACCAAGCCCTTGAATCCCAATACTTGATAAACCAGATAAAAGACCACCTCAGAGGCCCATTCGTGGGGCAGCCAGTGGTGATTCGGGGCCGTGTGGGAGTACATGTTGCTGTCGGGCAGACTGAGGTTGTCCAGGATGTATTGGCCTGTACTCAGATGCCACCAGATGTCGTCCGCCTTGATGTGGATGCTGAGCATGGTGGCCAAGCCCACAAGGATGATGGTCAAACCGAAGGCCGAGGGCAGCCACCAGGTTTTACCTGGGTTCATGCTGGGGTCGACGAGTGGTTTGCTTCCGATCATGGTCTTAGCCTAATACCTTACCAACTCGGGCTTTGGCAACCGCTGCCGGGAATTTCCCCGACACATCCGTCCATTGGAAGCGTACTGCGTTGACGGGAGCCGTCACGCCGACGTAGGATTCGGGTCTGGGAGGAATTGACGTGTATCGCATTCTATTTGCAGTGTTTTTAGTTGTTTTTCTTCTTGGTATGTCTTCTGTTGCCGCCAAGACTGCTTCTCCCGCTTCTCCCGCTTCTCCCGCGGATCTGGAACAGGCCAAAGCATCAGCCTGGGCGGATTTGGGCAATTGGGAGCGTGCGGTCAAGCATTATCGTGTGGCTGTTTCGCTGGATCCCAAAAACCCAGCTATTCGTATGCGTCTGGCTGAGGGTCTTTCGCGTCTTGGCCAGTTGGAGGCGGCGTTGGCGGAGATGGAGCGCCTGCGGCGAGACCCGAAGGCTTCGGCTGATGTGCATTGCCAGACCGGGGTATTTCGCCTGGCGCAGAACAAGCCCGCGGAGGCCTGCGTCTGCTTTGAAACGGCCTTGAAGGCAACAAAGCAACATGCGCGATCCTTGTTCGGGCAGGGACAGTGCCAAGATCGACTGTTT